>WGAE01000063.1 GCA_015489185.1 Campylobacterales bacterium | reverse complement strand
GTTTTGCGACGGAAAGTACCGAGAGGCTCTCTTCGATCATCTGTTGCATTCCGGAAACCAATGTATGGATTTGTGGTATTTTGGTATCCTGTGTATTGGAAGTTTGGGTAATATCATACACAATACGTGTGGTTTCGGCAATCTGTTTGACCAGATGACGATACCCTTTGATCATTTCGGTAGAGATGCGATTGCCCGTTTCCGCTTTCTCTCTCGCGTCGTCGACGATCTGTTTGATTGTTTTGGAAGCGTCCGCCGTTTTTGCGGCGAGGTTTCTTACCTCCTGCGCGACGACCGCAAACCCTTTCCCCGCTTCACCCGCGGTGGAGGCTTCAACCGCGGCGTTAAGAGAGAGGATATTGGTCTGCATGGTGATTTTGTCTATGAGCATCAACGCTTTTTCGATCGTTTCGACCTGTTCTTTGATATCGAGCATCGCCGATGCGGTTTTTTCTGCCAGATCCTCTCCCGCTTTTGCCGATTCGCGGACAGAGTGTGTAAAAGAGCTGATGAACGAGGCGCTTTCGACATTTTTCTTGATATGGGAGGTGACATCGTCCACGGTATCGATGATAATTTCCATCTCTTTGTTGAGATTTTCATCGATGTTACGGTAGGCGGTATCGATATTGCGGTTGACGGTCAACGCTTTTTGTTTGATTTCGTTACCGTGACGATAATCGTTTTGCAACATATCAGTGATAACATCTCCAAGCCGGTTGATGGCACTTTCAACCTCTCCTTTGGGATTTTTAATACGGATGCGGTAATCTTCATCCGCATACTTTTCGATCACCCGTAAAATGTCGTTCAGATTAGAACCGATACGCTTTTGAAGACTTTCAAGCATTCGGTTGATCGCTTCCGCGGCGATCTGCAACGTGTCGTTTTCCGGTTGTGTACGAAGTCTGTCGCCGTAACGTCCTTTTTCAACTTCCTGAACGAGCGCAATCATTTCATTGATAAAAGCTCTGTTTTGCTGATGATGTTTTTCGATTTCATGAATACGTGCATTGATCGCATCGCCGATCGCGCCGGTATGAACCGGTATGTAGGAGATCTCTTTCTCCTTTCCGGATAGATAGTCGAAAAAGGTAAACAGTCCGTTTTGTACCGCATCGAGACGTTGGATAAAGTGTTTGCGCATTAAATGCGTTGTGATAAGGGAAAATATGCCCAACAAAGTAAATGTCGCGATGCCGATCGGCAGGAGAGGAATCGTAAAATCTGTATCGTTGTAAAGTTTTAATAGTATGAGTGTGACGATGAGGGTAGAGAGGGTTACGGCAGTAACCGCAACCAGAGGAACTGTTATCAATTTCCGTTTGATTTCAGCATTGGGTTCAGAATGCATTGCCGTCTCTTTCAGATTGAAATTTTACGCAATTACCGAAGTAATTCGAATACCTTTATATCGGATTTATCGGTTGTTTGTTTAGGGGTTACTCCGCGGGAATGAAGCGTTTGAGATTGACAGAGACCGCAAATTCTGTCTCTTCATCGGGTTTGTTCTCGATGCGTAAGCTTCCATCAATCTGTTTGAGCATTTCAGCGGCGCTGAAAAGGTCCTCTTCCGCAGTACCTTTGATATGCTGCGGTATGGCTACTTTTCGCAACTGGCGCTGCAACGTTTTGGAAATTTGGGTACCGGGTGCTTTGATACGAAATGAAAGTGCTGTTTCAAATTTCTTTTGCGCGACATTTTCGACGCGCATTGTGACAATACTGCGGGTGGGAGCATTTTGAAGTGTGTAGTTTAAAAGCAATATTGCCGCATTTTTGATTTTATCGGGCTCACCCAGACAGATATCGGGGAGTGCGGGATCGATTGCGTAGTGAAATGCAACCTGTGCCTGTTGTGCCTCATGGATAAAGGGACGAATCACCTCTTTAAAAAGTTTGATCGGGGAGAAAGTTTTTTCATGCAGGCGTCGTTCTTTTTCCCGCTCTGCCAGGGCCTCTTCACGCTGTTTTTTTTCTACTTCCTCGATATCGTTTTTTACGGGTGCGATATTTGTCAGCGGCAAATCGTCTCCCTCTTCCGGATTGTTGTCTCCGCCGACAGGAGGTGTCAATGTTTCCGGTAAAGGCGGTGAAGCGAGATCTTTGAGCGGTACTTCCGAACTCTCCTCCCGGTATGTCAGATGTTTGATTGCAATATCGGGATTTTCAGTCCGGTCTTTGGAGGCAGAAAGCGGTAAAGGTTTTTTTAAATCTCTGTACAATAGGTAGAGAATGACTGAGAAGAGCAATAAGAGCGCCAAATTGGTATAGAGCGCAACCGGAACGATCGATTTAAAATCGAGTGAACGGATATAGTCGAAAAGTGTGTTTTGTGCATCCGCGATTTGTGAGATGATCTTGTCGGTGCGATTTTGCCAGATGTCGCCGCTTACTAGATAATTGCCGCGATTACTTCCCGAAAGCACCTCTGTGCGCAATTTCCGTAATTCCTGTCTGAAATCGACGCTCTTAAGGGCTTTTTTTACAAGATGGTAGACCGGTTTATCCGAAAGCGGCGAGATGTCGGGGATATACTCTTTTTGTAAAATTGCCTCCCAGTGATTCAGATCGGACATGGTCATCGGTTTGGAAAGCAGTGTCATATAGAGAATATAACTCTCCTCCAGATTGAGCGTCTCCTGATAGTCGTTGAGGGCACGGTAAGTGGTAAAGTAGGGGTGGACACTTCTGACGCTTTTTGCAAGTTTATCGAGCCATCGGTTGATACTTCGTATTAGCAATGCAATACTTTTCGTATTGTAATAGTCCAGCAATATGCTGTTGTAATCGTCATGAAGTACATCGACGCGGGAGCGGACATATTTGAGATTTTCTCTGAGGGAGGGGAGAATTTCGTTGATTTCAATTTGTGGTCTGTTTTGGTTTAGCCACTGTTCAAGGTTTAACAGTTCGCGATCACTCTCATCGCGATGTTTTGCGAGATCAGTGAAATACTCTTTGCCTTTCGTTCCAAGGTAACGTGCACTGGCAAGGCGCTCTTTTTCGAGTGCCTCGATGCTCTTTTGCAGTTGTCCGATCAATGCAATGTAGGTATCGCTTTGACGAATGACGGTATAGTTTTGCCATGAAATAAATGTACGGTATGTAAAGTAAAGCATTGCGACGATCAAGAGCGGGATTGCCGATTTTTTAATAATTTGTGTCATTTCGTCTTTTCTCATTGTTCTGCCTTCTTTTGCAGATCTTCGGTTGCCAGCGAGACCAGATGCGGGAGAAACCATGCAGAGGGTTGATAGAGCCGTTTATAATCGATCCAGTTTGTCTGAAAACCGGAAGGGGATTTTTGGCTCATCATATCGATCAGGCGCATTTCACGGTAGATCGCTTTCGTATTTTCC
This sequence comes from Campylobacterales bacterium, assembly GCA_015489185.1. Taxonomy (GTDB): domain Bacteria; phylum Campylobacterota; class Campylobacteria; order Campylobacterales; family QNZT01; genus QNZT01. The sequence continues at coordinate 1,076 of WGAE01000063.1, read as the reverse complement.
GTTTCATCGAAACGGAGATGTATCGCCAGATAGAGTTTACTCAGACGAACGATATGGTATTTTAATGTATAGCTCTCATTTCTGTTCCCGACACCCAGCGTTTCCAAAATTGCACCGGCACCCTCCTGCAGCGTATCGCTGAAGTCAAGCATCTTTTCAGCGCGTGTTTTGTCGGCTTTTTCTTTCAAAATATCCGCAATCTCATCTTTGGTATAGGAGAGATAATCCAGAACCGAACGGATATCTTCGTTGCCGGTATCCGATGCGATGGTACGCAGATCGGATTCCAGTTCTCGTAGTGATTTTTGTAAAGGTTCACGATAGTTGAAATGACGTGGGTTGTAAAAATAGAGCAGGTAGTCGTTTGCCATTTTCTGACTCAGATATTTGACATCCTGCGCCGCTTCGATAATCGCCTGCCGGGCATGAAGTGTCAGAGTCAGTGTCAAAAGAAAAACGACGATGCTCTTCACGAAAAACTCTTTTTAATGTTGATACAACGAAACGTAAAGTTTCGTGATTTCATCCATTTTGGCCGTAATATCGTCGGTTGTGATAAAGACGATAAACGGCAATCCGCCTTTTTCGATTTTGAGATAAAATTTATAGACGATTTTCCAGAGTTTATCGATTTGTGCCAGTTTCTGGTTGATCGTAGGTGTGTTGTTCGGGTTTTTCAGCAATGCTTCATGATTTTGCGCGAATGTTTTGACCGCGGCTTTCATCTGATCGACGGTGTTTTTGTCCTTAATTCCTGACTGATAGGCGATGTAATATTTGGCGATACGTTGTGCGAGCATACGTTGTTTACCCGCTTTCGCGACGATTTCCGACTCTTTGTGACCGATTTTGTTTTTGAGTGAATCGACGACATACTGGCTACCTTCAAGAATCGACTCGCTCAGGTCAAGCGCCAGTTGCGCGTTGTCGAGATTGAAGGGTTGATTCATCAACTGTTTGAATTCATCAAAACTCATTTCAACAAATGTCAGAAGGTTACGAATTTCCGGATCGTTGATCGAAGTGTAGAGTTTTTTGTGTGCGGATAAAAATTCTCCAAGAGAAGCTTTGAGTTG
>WGAE01000062.1 GCA_015489185.1 Campylobacterales bacterium | reverse complement strand
GATATGCAAAAAGCGGGGAGTTTGACAACCTGGACGTTGGGAGTGAACTGGTATATGACGTCACATCTGCGTACGATGTTTGAATATGTCGCAATCGATACGCAAACCGAAAAATCTTCTCCGAACATACTGCAAATGCGCATTGCGTACGATTTTTAAAAAACAAAAACAGAATCTCTGAAAAAGTGTTGATTTTACTCAAGCGAGTTACCGTTTGTCGCTTTGCGAACGTATCAAAACCGCACTCAAAAAGTGCAAACGCAAGCGCCCCTTCGGGGTTTGGTGCACTTTTTTTGCCTTTGGCAACCGTTCGGTTTGGATGTTCAAATAATAAAGCTTTCGTTCAATCAACACTTCTTCAGAGAAATCGTTTGTAAAAAGTAGGAAAGAGGTGTCACTCCATGAAGTCGGGGCGGTCAGGATGCCGCCCCTTTGGTCATTTTTATTCTACGGTCACACTCTTGGCGAGATTGCGCGGCATATCGACATCGTTGCCGAGTCTGACAGAGACTTCGAGTGCCAGCAGTTGGGTAATCACCATCATCTCGAAAAATTCGCTCATCGGATGGTCGCTGTGATAGGTGTGGACATAATCGTCACAGAGTTCGAAACGTTCCGGTGAAATGGCGAGAATCGTCGCGTCTCTCGCACTGAGCTCCTCGACATTGCTTTTAACTTTGTCGTAATGGACGGTGCGCGGCATCAGTGCGACGGTAAAGAGTTCCGCATCCGCCAGTGCGATCGGTCCGTGTTTCATTTCGCCGGCAGGGTATCCTTCCGCATGCAGATAGGAGATCTCTTTGAGTTTGAGCGCCCCCTCGAGTGCCAGCGGATAGAAAATATCACGTCCGATAAAGAAGAAACCGTGTCCGTGCAGATAGCGTTTGGAGAGACGACGCATCTTTTCATGCAGACGCGGCTCCACTTTGACGGCGGTCGGAATATGGCGCATCGCTTCGATCTCCGCTGCGATCGCCTCTTCACTCATTGTGTTTCGATGTTGCGCGAGGTAGACCGAAAGCATCCACATCACCATCACCTGTGTGGCGAACGCTTTGGTGCTTGCGACACCCTTTTCGATGCCCGCACGGGTAAGAATTGTATAGTCCGCTTCGCGCACGATCGATGAGTTGTCGACATTACAGACGGCAAGTGTTTTGAGTCCCGCACGTTTTGCCATCTTCAGCGCTTCGAGTGTGTCGGCGGTTTCACCGCTTTGGCTGATGACGATAAAGAGCGATTTAGGATCGAGCAGCGGCTCTTTGTAGCGAAATTCGCTCGCGATTTCGACCTGGGTTCGGATTTTCGCCTGGCGTTCAAAAAGGTATGAACATGCCAGTCCGGCGTTGTAACTCGTACCGCAGGCGCAGATTTGGATCAGATCGATACCGTCGAAGAAGTTTGCGTCCAGTTCTTCAAACTGAATCTCACGATCGAGCGCACGCCCCATCATCGTATCGACCAGGACGTCGCTTTGTTCGTAGATCTCTTTCTCCATAAAAAACCTGAAGCCGCCTTTTTGTGCGGAGATTTTATCGCCGATGAGCGCTTTTTTGTTCAACGTTTTCTCTTCGCCCCCGTTGAAGAGTTTGATACCCTCTTCGATGGAGGTATAACCGTAGTCGCCGTCATCAAGATAGATTACTTCATTTGCTTTTCCGATCAGAGCTGCGTCACTGGAACCGAAAAAGATTTCTTTCTTTTCGTTGGTGCCGACGATCATCGGTGATCCGTGTTTGGCGAAATAGATACGATCGGGATCGACTTTGGTGATCAGTAAAACGGCAAACGCGCCTTCGAGTGTTTCGATCGTCTTTTCAAACGCTTTGAAAGCATCACCCGTTTCACGATACTCTTTTTCAAAGAGGTGGACAATCACTTCGGTATCGGTTTGGCTCAAAAAGCGGACACCCTCTTCCTGAAGCATCTTTTTGAGTTCCTGATAATTTTCGATAATACCGTTATGAACGACATAGCTGAATTCACCCAGATGGGGGTGTGCATTGATTTCGGTCGGTTTGCCGTGGGTTGCCCAGCGTGTGTGACCGATCCCCATACCGAATGAATTTGGATTGAAACCTTTGGTCTTCTCTTCCAGATTTTTCAGCTTGCCGACTGCTTTGAAAGAGTGTATGTCGTTATCCTGCAAGACGGCGATACCGGCGGAGTCGTATCCTCTGTACTCAAGTTCACGCAGACCGTCGACCAGTACCTCCTTGATATTCTCTTCGCCGATATATCCTACAATTCCACACATTTAAGCTATCCTTTCTCATTGTTTGTTAATCTATCGATGACAAGCGCTCTGTTAGTGCAAAAATTGCCGTTTTTTTCGATCAGAAAGAGATTTCTGGCTCTTTTTTTAATAGTTTGAATTTTTGCACTCGCAATGTCTATGCCTATATCGTCAAAAATTGTCATGATATTAGCCATCAGACCTTTTTGGTCGTCGGTAACGATTTTCATTTTAGCATAACTTTTTGAGTGATTACAATTAATTGAAATTTCCTTCGGTTTGATGTGCAATGGTTTCAGTTTCGGTTTTTTATCCCAGATCAGCAGTTCATCCATAATCTGACGAATATAGATAATTTCATCCGGTTCGATCGCTTCGTCGAAGTCGATTTTGAAATACTTAATACCGTTAAAGAGATAGAAAATGTCCATATTCACAACGCTGAGATTGCCGAGTTTGGATAGAATATATCCGAGGTTGACGCTGGTACGGCGGATGATTTCGATCGAGAGGGCGGAATGGTTTTCGATTTTGTATGCATATTCTTCTTTAAGGGTGTAGACCCACTGTGCAATTTCGATAATCTCTTCCGGCGTGTGTTTAAAAAAGAATAGGTTCGATTCGATTCCCAGAATCTTCTTTTGCAGCAGCGGTGGCAGTATGATAAATGCGGGATGTTTTTTGAGTCGTTTTTCGATTTTGTTGCGTTTGGCTGCTTCGTTGAGTACGGTTTTGTTCTGCAACGCCTCCAGCGCGTGACGGTAGAGTTCATTGAGCAGTTTCGCGTTGTTGGGGGACCAGGCTGTTTTGGAGACCGAAGCGATATCGGCATAGGTCAATACATAGAGCATATCGAGAATCGCTTTGGTTTTGAGTTTCGCGACAAAGGCGAAGATCACTTTTTCGCTGTAGATATCCTCCCGGTGTGCGGTGTTGCTCATCAGCGTATGGTAGCGTACGAGTACGGCGGCGTCTTCCGCCTGTTTTGGGGTAAATCCCAGTGTCAGGGCGTACTTTTTGACCATCGCCGCGCCGAGGATCGAGTGGTCGCTTTTACGCCCCTTGCCGCAGTCGTGTAAAAATGCGGTGAGTCTGAGAATCGCTTTGTGCTCCTCTGTCAGACTGCGGTAGATTTCCGCAACTTTTTCGTCGCCGATTGTTTCAAGTGCTTTAAGAGTATGAATCGAATGCAGATCGACCGGGTGTGTATGGTAACCGTCAAACTGTGGCAGCCAGGCAACTTTACGAAGCGGCGGAATGATTTCATACAGATGCCCCGCCCGATAAAGCGCCATCATGACCGCAGCAGGTTTTTGACGATACATCAGCGATTTGATCAGTGTGGGAATCGCATTTTTGTCATCGGCTTGCAACTTTGCGAATTTGAGCATCGAGATAAAACTGATGTCAAATTTTTGTGTCTGATCCGCCGTATCGACAAGTCTCTCGAGCAGTCTGCGCAGCGACTCGGATTTCTTGTGCAGCGATCCGTAATGGATATGTTGACAGAAGTAGTGATTCTTTGCGATGCGTGTCGGACGAAGTGCGGCGATATGTTTTGCCTCGTAGAAGCGGGTATGGGTGACTCGCTTGAGAATAATGAACGAAAGCGTATGGATGCGATGCATCGCTTCGAAAGTGCGTTGTACGGTTTTAGTCTGATCCATTCCAAGTTTGTTTGCGACATCAGGTATCAGTTCCAAAATCAGCCGATCACTTTTTCTTCCCGCACTCAGGTGCAGCGCGGAACGGATACGAAAGAGAAATTCGGTTGCAACCATCAACTCTTTATATTCCGCATCACTGATGATACTGGGCGGGAGTTCTCTGATACGGTGGATATTGTAAAAAACTTTGGCGATCCAGAAGAGCAGGTTGAGGTCCCTGAGTCCACCCGGTGCATTTTTGATATCGGGTTGCATATCGAAAGGATATTTTTTGATGGTTTCATCACGCTCTTTCAGTTTCGCTTCGGCGTAGGCGATCGGTTCATGAAGACGGATACGTTTGAGTATCTCTTCGGTCTGATACCACAGATATTTCGATCCGTAGACAAACCGTGATTCCAGCAGTGCGGTTTTGATGGTATGATCCTCTTTCGCAGCATCAAAGAGTGTATCGATCTCATGTACGCGGTGACCGAGTTTCAGTCCGCTGTCCCAAAGCATTTGCAAAAACGATTCGAGTATCGGCTGGAGGTTGTATCCGGGTACCTCTTTGTAGATAAGCATGACGTCGATGTCGGAATAGACACAGAGTTGTTCCCTGCCGTACGATCCCATCGCGACGATAGTGATCGGAACCGCATTGATCAGCGGCATATATTCGCCAAAATGTTTCCGCAATATATATT
>WGAE01000061.1 GCA_015489185.1 Campylobacterales bacterium | reverse complement strand
GAATGAATATGACATTTCATGAAGTATTTTACTTCCATGTCCGCCATAAACCTCTGACATTGTAATTGTATCAAATCTTAAATCGACATTTCCTTGTAAAATGCGGTCGTCTCTGTGCAACTGAACGCGGAAATTTTCCAAACACTATTCGTTTGGTAACATCCTCCCGGGCAATTGCAATACCGAAATTTTTACATAAATAATTTGAACTTATAGCCAAACCGGCACAAGAAGAGGATTCCGCCGCGTACTCTGCGTAAAAAAGAGACATTTTGTATCATTTTGAAGATAATTACCGCACCGCTGAAACAGACTTAGTTGCGGTGCAGTGACAAATCCTAGAATCTGTAAGTACCCGTTATCGAAGAGCGCTTCGTTCTTGGATCATGATCGACACGTAAAAAGTAGTGTTTGTTCAGATAATGCGAAAGCAACGCACCGCTGAACGCACCGATCGCATCCGCCGCCAAATCTTTGGAAGAAAAACCGCCGTAATCATTTTGATCGTACATCTCTTTCGTCAAACCGACCAGAAACGAAATACCGCTCGCATACAAGACCGTCGCGAAACGCGGTTCATCCGCCTTCTTATGAAGAATCGTCTCGCCGGTATATCCGATCAACATACATGCCTGCATATGACGCGTTTTATCTTCGGCCAGTGCGAAGAGCGAAGATGAGAGCAACCCGAGCAACACCAGAAGTCTGAAGTATGACATTTGCTGTCCTGTCGTTGGATTGTGTCCGTTTTTTACACACACAACCACATTATAACGACAAAGGTTAAAATTTTATTGAAGAGGTCATATTTTTTTGACAATATAGCGTACCCGATTTCTATCTGTCACGTTGCAAAAAAGGTACGTACGATTTTACCGTACAAACGTTGTCCAAAATATGGCGTCGTCTGCTCCTCTACCTCAAAAGAGGCGTTTGGATCGAAGAGGATCAGATTCGCCGCGTTACCTTCTGCAATCGCACCGGCTTCGTTTAGTCCCAGAATCTTTGCCGGATTTTCCGCCATCAGTATTGCAAGACGATCCCAGTCGATATGTCCCGTTTTGACAAGATAGGTATAGGCGACACTCAGATAGTTTTCGATTGCGTCGATACCGTTCATCGCTTCCGCAAACGCGACATCTTTGTGGATGATCGATTTGGGAGAGTGCAATGCGGTCAGAACATCGATATTGCCTGCTTTAAGTTCCCCAATCAGTTTCTCTCTGTCTTCCGGACTGCGCAAAGGCGGGTTCAGTTTTGCGTAGGTGTTGAATCCGTCACAGGCACGCTCGTCAAGCACCAGATGGTGTACAGAGACTTCGGCATAGAGTTCCGGAAAACGTTGCTTCGCATCGGCAATAAGTGCAACCGCCCGCCTGGTCGAAAGTGCCTGAAAGAGTGTCGGTACATCATAGTGCAGACTCATCTGCACTACCTTCGCCACTTCGCTGATCTCACCGATTTTGGAGATGCCGGGCAGCCCGAGTCTGAACGAGACCTCTCCTTCGTTCATGACGCCGCTGTCGTTGAGAATCTTGTTTTCACAAAAGACAAAAAAGAGATTGCCGTGCATTTTCGAATATTCGTAGATGCGTCGCAACAGATTGCCGTTGATATCAGAGTTCTCCTGCACAATCCGTATGCCGTTTCGCACCATCGTAGAGATAGCATTGAGTTTCTCAGGTGTGCGCAGCGCTTTGATCGCAAGTTGTATGTTGGGATAGCGCTGTTTGAGCTCTCCCGCAAGCAGCGCCTTGAAAGTGCGGTTTTCGATTAGCGGATCGGTACGCGGAGAGAGCACAAAGTGTGAAACACCGCCCTTTCGGGTCGCGGCATAGAGCTTTTCGAGATTCTCCAGACTCAGTTGATCGTTCTCCACACGTACGTTCAAGTCGACAATCCCCGGAAATGCGACAAGCCCCTCTGCATCGACAACCTCAAAACAGGCACCGCAGTCAATCGACTCCGCAATTTTGACGATCTTGCCTTCATGAAGTAAGATATCCCGTTTCGCACCGCCCAGTCCCGCAACGCTCGCATTTTTGATCAATACCATAGACGACGTCCCTTGTTTTTATCTTTTCATGACAGTGATTACCGTCCGATCGGCATCAGATCATGAAGTGAAGTTTTCTCAAAGATTATACCAAAATTACCCCTCTGTTTCGCACAACGGAAACAAAGCGGGGCTTTAAAGCGAAATGCACTATAATTTGCAAAAATTTTCCAAAAGGATAGACATGAAACTCAAAGAGTACGATATCTCCGAAGAGGCGCTCAAAGATATCAACTACGCAATCATCCACACCAACAAAGGTGACATGAAGTTCAAACTCTACAAAGAGGAAGCACCAAATACCGTCGCCAATTTCGCCCATCTGGCACAAACAGGCTTTTACAACAATCTGAAATTTCACCGGGTCATTCCCGGATTTATGGCGCAGGGCGGTTGTCCGCACGGCACAGGTACGGGTGGACCGGGATGGGCAATTCGCTGCGAAACCGATACCAACGTCCACAAACATGTCAAAGGGACACTCTCGATGGCGCATGCAGGTCCCAATACGGGCGGCAGTCAATTCTTCATCTGCTTTGTCCCCTGCCCTCATCTGGACGGTGTACATACGGTATTCGGCGGTATCGACCCCAACGACAAAGAGAGTATGGCGGTACTCGATTCGATCAAGATCAACGATACGATCGAATCGATCGACATTCTCCCCGCATAATCTTCCAAAGAGACGCCCCGGATGCGTCTCTTTCACTTCCATTTCTGAAACTGACCTTAGATAAACAATTTTTTTGCTATACTCCCGAAAACTTCATAAAAGGAACAGATAGATGGAACAACTACCTAATTGTCCGCAATGCGGCAGCGAATATACCTACGAAGACGGTACACTGCTGGTCTGTCCGGAGTGCGGACACGAGTGGAGCAAAGATGCCGCCGCGGAGGAAGAAGAGGGGCTTGTCGTCAAAGACGCTAACGGAAATATCCTTCAAGACGGCGATTCGGTGACAGTCATCAAAGATCTGAAAGTCAAAGGGAGCTCTTCGGGTATCAAAGCGGGCACCAAAATTAAAAATATCCGCCTGGTCGAGAGCAACGACGGACACAATATCGACTGCAAAGTCCCCGGCGTCGGCGCGATCAAACTCAAGCAGGAGTTTGTGAAAAAAGCCTGATTATCCAATCAGAACGGTTTCAGGGATGCGGAGGTATCGCCTCCGTCACTGCATCCCGCTCATACTTCCGACAACCTTTCCGATCACTTCAACATTTTCCATCGGTACCGACTCAACACCGTACTGCGGATTGTCCGAAATGAGATCGAGCGTCCCGTCACTGCGCAGAAAAAGGCGCTTGACAAAGAGTCCTATCGGCGTGGAAACGACAAAAACACCCCCCTTGCGTACATCGTTCATCGTCCGGTTAATAAAGATAATATCCCCGTCCTTAAAAGTAGGCTCCATCGAATCCCCCAGTACATTGATCGAGTCGATATTTTTCAGCTCTCTCTCGCCGCCCAGACGCTGTACCATATGGGGATCGAGCATAATCGTATCGGGCGCTTCCTCATAGTTAAACGCACCGCCGCCGGCACTGGCGTAGATATCACCGAAATAGCGCACATTGGCATACTTTTCGGTCTCCTCCTCCAAACTTCGGGTCGCCTGATCGTAAAAGAGCCAGTTGATCGAGATTTTGCGTTTAGCACAAAAGTTGAGAATCTCTTCGTAGGGGATCTTGCCCCTGCTTTTCATCGTCGCAAATGTCAAATGGTTGATTCCCAGCGCATCCGCCACATCTTTATCAAACACCTTCCTGTTCCCCACCTCTTTGGAAAGAATATCCTTGATTTTCGGAAGTATATGTTTCAAATCGAACATGCGACTCCTTTTATATTTCATTTTGAAATATAATTGTAGCACAAAAAAGTTTTATATTACAATTAAACCAGAAAAAATGTCATAAAAAGGAGTTAAAATGACAATTAGAAATATACTTCATGAAATGAGAGAAGTGCTGGAGTTCTTTTTTACGACAATCGAATATATGATGCTCAAGCTCAACGAAAAAGTGCTTTGAGAAGAAGAGCGTCTCATCTCTCCTTCCACAGCACGCTCGTAAATGTGTTTAAACGGAAACGAAGTTATTGCTGCGCCGCAATCAGTGTTTCCTCTTCATCCCGCATCAGTCCGGTTTCTTCCGCTTTGCGTAAAGCGGCATCAACCGGTAGAAAACGGTGCTCGATCGGATCGAAATACTCCAATTCACCGTTATCGAGATGATAGTACCACCCCTGTACAAAAATCTCCCCTTCCGCTACCTTGCGTTTGACGGCGGGATAGGTCAGCAGATTTTTCAACTGTTCGATGACGTTGAACTTTTCGGTTGCCGTATAAAGCGACTTTTTGTCCGCAGGTCCTACAAGTGCCAGCGCCTGCTCTTTCGCACTCTCTCCAAACCGCAACCATTTTCGGATGTTGGTCATTTCGGGATTATCTTCCGGAATCTCCTGATAGAGGCTCTTACACGCGCCGCAATCGGTATGCCCGCATACGATAATATTCTCTACATTCAGTACACTCAGCGCATACTCGATCACCGCAGGGGTTGCGGAGGCTTCAGAATCCGGATTGTAAGGAGGTATAAAATTACCGATATTGCGGGCAATAAAGAGATCCCCCGGTTTGGTATAGGTAATCAGATTAGGCACCACACGCGAATCACTGCAGGCAATAAAGAGTGTCTTGGGACTCTGCCCCTCCTCCACCAGCTTTTGAAACAACGAAGAGTATTTCTTCCCGTACTTTTTTCGAAACTGTTTATGACTTCGAATCAATGTTTCCGCACCCATCACCACTCCTTTATTTTTTCATTTTTCATAATTTCTGCATCAATTATAGACTATTTCATGTAAAGCAATCTTTAGCAAACAATTAACAAAAATTCAAGTATAATTTTTATAAATAAAATACAAGGTTTTTTCATGTTTAAAACGTCACTTGCCGTTTTGCTTGACGATTTGAAAAACGCATGCAAGGATCTTGTACCCATTATTTTGG
>WGAE01000060.1 GCA_015489185.1 Campylobacterales bacterium | reverse complement strand
CATGAAACCATCCCTATGGGATTTGAAACTATTCGTGCTGTTGCGCTTGGCGATATTTCTGAAATCATGAAACCATCCCTATGGGATTTGAAACACCGGCAGGGGATCGAGTTCTACCACATCGGGCAAATCATGAAACCATCCCTATGGGATTTGAAACAGTGTCCGGCAACTCAAGTTAAGTAGTTTCACAATATCATGAAGCCATCCCTATGGGATTTGAAACTAAAATCCTTCGATCTGTTTTTCAACGAGGGCTTATCATGAAGCCATCCCTATGAGATTTGAAACTCACCAGCATCATAGCAAAAAACAGCATTGCCGTATCATGAAGCCATCCCTATGGGATTTGAAAATATTATTACAGAGAAGAAATTATCAAAAAACAGCGAAGATTCAAATATTTACAATCTGAGCGTTAAGGTATGTGAATGCAAACAGAAGGTGGAGGGACGGTAACTCCCCTCATATCGCTTACCCAAAGGGCAAACGCCGTCGGCAATACCGATTTTCCAACTTTCACCTTCTGCATCTGTATTATCGTTTTTTCTTGCTTAATAGAGAAGTAAATAAAACGGCAATTGCTTTAAAACATCAGCTCCTTAAACGCAACCATTGCGGTTCCGTGGTCATCCGGGCGGTGGATGTAGGCGCCGGCTTTGTAGTAGTTGAGTACGTTTTGCCAGCTACTGACGTCATACTGTTTGATTACTTTGCCGTTGATTTTCAGGGTCATCGTATTGTTCGTAACGTTCACATCAAAGGTCGTATAGTCGTCGGTACGCTTGCCCAGATCGATCCACTCATATTTTTTGTTTTCATTGTAGGCTTCGCTGACGATGACAATCGCCCAGAGATGGTCGCTGATGCCTTGTCTTTCCCGTACCCACAAAAGGCGAATCAACGGATAATTAAACGTTTCGGTCGTACCGTGCAGTTGCATAAAGTTATAGGAATTGACCCCTTTTTCAGGGACAAAGCAGCGTACTTTGCCGTGCCAGAGGTGTGCATTTGCATCACTCACGCGCCACTCTTCCCTGCCGCGCAGTTCACAGCGCATCGTATGCATCTCTTTGGTTTTGTCGATCTTAAAATAAAGTATGCCGTCTCTCGCGTAAAAATAGGGTGCTTTGAAAGTTTTCAGTTTTTTATAATAATACGCCGCGCCTTCGGAGTACTGCAGCTTGCAGCGATCAAGTACCGGTCGAAACTGGGGTAAGGTATAGGGTACGACGGTTTCATTTTTTTCGTATCCTGCAACGCTGTCGATATTGCTTTTAATCTCGGAGCCGCATCCGTTCAAAAAAAGAGCTGCCAGTATCGCCGTTATGATCACTGTGTATATTTTATCCATTGTTTCCGTTCCTCCTGTACGCTACGATATCTCCGAAGCGGATTTTGCGTCCTTCCAGCCGTTCTTCAAGTTTCACAAACCCCTCTTCAAAAAGCAATACGATTGTCGATCCCATCATGAACATCCCAAGTTCGTCACCGCGTTTGAGAGTAACGTTGTCATAATCGTACACTTTGATTGCATCGTTTTCTATATCGGTCTGTATGCGTTCATCAAAGCTGAGTGTCATTTTTCCGACATTCAGCGCGCCCACCAACACAATGAAAAAGAGTTGATTTGCATTGTCCACACACTCCAGAATGACTCTTTCGTTTTTGACAAAAAGTGCGGGAACTTTGCGCAGATATTTGAAATTGACCGGATAGAGCGCTCCAGGAACATGTACCACCCGCAAGACTTTCATATCGATCGGTACGTGATAACGGTGGTAATCTTTCGGAGAGAGATAAAAATTGATATAAGTTCCGTTTTCGATCTCCGAAATAACATCCGGCTCAAATTTGTCGGTCAAAAGTTCCGCAACACTGTAAGAGAATCCTTTGATCTGCAAAGCTTTGGCATTTTTGACCTCTCCCGCCGCGGTAATGAACGAATCCACCGGTGAGATGACGGCGTTCGGATCGGAGGTGATCTCTCTTTCATAGATCAGCTTCCGTGTAAAAAGGGCGTTGAGACTATCATAGTGATCGATATCTTCGAAAGCGGTAAGGTCAACGCCCATCAGTTTAACATACGCATAATTGATCGCCATCTGCAAAGGGGACGGGAACCGTGTCGAGGCAAACTTGCCGAATGCCCGTGAAATCGCATTGGTCCACGCCGCTTTCAGGAGGGTCACGTCTGCTCCTTCAGGTGTACCAGCGCTTTTTGCATCAGGGCAATATGATAGTTCTCCTGATTGTTGATAAAGAAAAAGAAGTCGCTGAGCGCTTCATGATCGACCATCTTCGCCAGTCGCATACACTCCTCTTTTGCCCCCTCTTCTTCCTTGATCCCGTCGATGAGAAACTGTGTCAGGTCGTCAAATTTATACACCTGCTCCATCATGGTTCTGGGCACGCTCAGGATCCCCATTTTCGCCATCATCCGTGCGAAACTTTTGAGGTGAAAATGTGACTCGTAGATCAGGTCGATAAAGATATTTGACAAGAGTTTGGAGTCGGTAAAAAAGTTCGAATAGGTATAAACCAGAATGAGCTCATACTCTTTGTAACTCTCTTCGAAAAGAAAGAGTGTCAATGCGTCGGTTTGTGTCTGATCGAGATCATAGGTACCGAGTTTACGGTTTTTGTCAAACGCGGTGATCGGATCGTCAGACGTCTCGGCAAGCATTCGTCGCAGCTTTTGGATAAAGTAGTCTTCATCGGTGATAAACCGCGCGAACATTGCATCTTCTCCGTCAGGATAGGCTGTGCGAATCGCTTCAAACTGCCCGATCAGCTTCTGAAAAAGCGCGTGACTGCTTGCCGCCTGATAATCGATCTCCCCTTTTTCATAGTCAAACGCGACCCCTTCGTCGGCAAGTCGCTGTCCCAGCCAGTTCAGATGACGGTATTCGATCATCGCGAAGTCGTATAAAATGTCTGCTATCTCCGCATTATCGATTGAAAACGAACCAAACAGCACCGCCAGCCAAAGTTCATGTTTTTTTTGAAACAGTTCACGCTTTTGCATCATCATCCACCGTACAATTTTCACTGATTACCAGTGTATACGCCTCTTCCTCTTTCCCGCTTCTGCGATGATCGAGGTTAACAAGTGCAGCCAGAAACGCTTTTGCGACCATCTCTCCGCACGCACGTTGCTCTTCGGGAGCGTTGACCAGATTCGCCAGAAACTCTTCCGCGACACTCTCCCCTTCCTGAATCGTTTCCCCTACCAGCATATCGGTAAAGATCGACCCTGTTACGATCGTACTCATACATCCGATTGCCATAAATTTGATCGCTTCGATACGATCGCCGTCCAGTTTGAGATAGATTTCGACCAGTTCGTTGTTGTGCGGATTTTTCCCGATCCCTTTTGCATCCGGATTGTCGATTTTTCCGTAATTGCGAGGGTTCATCATATGGTCGATGTACTCCTCTTTCAGCGCTTCCAGATCAGCCATAGCCACCTTTCATTCTCTCAATTTTTCCGATTCTAGCATATTCGGTTTTATATTTACCGCGCGTCAAAAAAATAGAACAGGTGGTTAAGGTTTCTGAAAATCCCCCTTTGAAAACAGTCTTTCAAACGCCTCTACACCTGCCAAGAGCGCAATGGTTACCTTTTGGTTAAAGATCTGCGCACGAATCGTGTCGGCTTTGGCACGTGCGGCGGCGAGGTCGGCGATGGAGCGGCTCAGTTCGTCTGCCCCGGCGAGTTTGTTGGCGAAACGTCCTTTGGTGAGTTTGTAATAAGCTTCCTGCGCCTCTACCTGTGCCCGGGCGCTCTTCTCTTTTTCGGTAAGTGCGTCAAGCTCCAAAAAGGCGTTTTGCAGTTCGGTTTTGACCCGGTTTTTGTAGTCGTTCAGTGCGGTTTGGGCGGAGAGTTTTTTGAGTCTGGCGGCTTCGACGCGGTGTTTGTCACCAAAACCGTGAAAAAGATTCCAAGAAGCCTCTAACCCGACATAACTCTGGTCGGCGTTCGTGATGCCGTTGCCGTTGAGTGCAAGTGAATCTCCCTGCCGTTTGAGCGCCACGGCAGCGGCAACGGTCGGATAGTAACCGCTTTTTGCAAGTTTCACATCGGCTTCATCCATCTTCAGACTCACTTCAAGGGCGCGGATATCTTCACGCTGTCGCAGTGCCTCTTCGATCATGCTATCACGCTCAAAGGCGTGTTTTAACCGCGTCGGAATCTCTACCGATGTAACCGGCTTTCCAATCAGATAAGAGAGTTTGTTCAAAAGCTGTTTCTTTTGCGCCACCGCTTCCGTCAATGCGGCGTCGATATCCGATTTGCGCGCTTTGATGTTGTAGAGGTCGGAAGGAGGCAGAAGCCCGTTTTTATAGAGTCCGTGGGCTTTGCGGTAAGCGGCATCCATCGCTTCGCGTGCTTTGTGCAGTGCGTCGATGTTACTGCCGACGGAGAGGATCGCGGTGATCAGCTTCGTCGCGTTCAAGTAAAGGTTTCGTTTCAGATCGAGCACTTTCAGGTGCGCCTGCTCTTTCTGCCACTTTGCCCTGTCAACCATCGCCGTGATCGCGAATCCGGTAAAAACAGGGTATTTGAGCGCGATCTCCCCGACATAGTTGGTCTTCTTACCCATCGGTACCTTGAGCGGCTGAAGCATCGGCATGTGAAAGGTAGCGGTCGGCGTTTCATGAAGCCACGCCGCGCTCAGAGTCGCATCCAGTGAGGGTAGCTCTTTTGCACGTACACTTTTATAAAGATGTCGGGATGCCGCTTCCATCTGTTTGGCGCTTTGCAACGCGGGCGCATGATCGATCGCCTTGATAATCTCCTGATAGCTCTGTGCCC
>WGAE01000059.1 GCA_015489185.1 Campylobacterales bacterium | reverse complement strand
CAATCGAAACTTCATATTTTTAAAGTGTACAGAAAATGTAATGAGCATATCATGAAAAGAGAAACCGTCCGTTAACCGTTTCTTCCTCAACAAACTCTCCAAGAAAATTAGATATACTTTTACAGAAAATTTTTATATTAGCAGGAGATGACACTATGGAACGAAAAATAGGGCAATACCAGAACAGTATCGCAAAACATAAACTGACAGAAAGAACACTCACCGAAAACACTCTGATTCTCGGAGAGACCGGTTCAGGGAAGACACACCTCTCCAATACAATCAGAAAGTTTGTCATCGACAGCGGTGTCCCGACAATCTACTTCGATTTCTCCAATCCCGATCCGGATAAGATCGAAGAGCGCTTCAAAGAATGCAGCCATTTCCACTATATGCGCTTTGACGAAAGCGATACGTTTGCCGAGGCGTTTGAAAAAGCAGTCGATGCAAAACAAGATATCTATATGGCGGTCGATCCGGATTTCTTTTCAACCAAAAAGGAGATCAAAAGTAAACTCTCAAAGCTAATCCAAAACCCGAAACTACTTGAAAACTACTACTATTTCATGCAAGTCATCGTCAAACCGGAAGGCTTTTTTACGAAATTTGAAGACTTCTTTTTCTATATTCTCGACATCATTAACCGTAAAAAGTTCGGACTTACTTTCGTCAGCCAGCCGCATGAGATGTTCGAGAACACCAAAATCAAACTCCTCTTTTCGTTCCTCTACCTCGGTCGCTACTCTAACGCCTACTACTACAACACCGCCCTTTTACGCAATATGCCGCGCCACCACTTCCTGCATCAGGCACGCCTGAACTACAAAACCCTGCTTTTTAGTCCGATTCAGACGGACATCGTCGAAATCGATCATTAAGCGGGAGAGTTTCAGGAAAGAAACTCACCGCTTCGGTAGTACCACCGCCCCGCTTCTTTGCAAAAGCGGCTCTTCTCCTTCAGCCGCTGCGACCCGAGATACGCGATGAAGGTGACGTAAGCTTCCTGCTCACCATCCTCTACGGACACAATCTCAAGCCCCGTAAAATCGTGGGTTTGACAGAACCGGTCGATCTCTCTTTTCCACGCTTTGGTATCCGGTCTGAAGTCGGGATTTTCAGGATGTGTTGTTTTAATGATATAGTCGCTTCTGCCTGCGGCATAGGCGCTGTAACGGCTCTTCATTAAAGTGAGTGCATCGGGAGCGAGCATCCCTTCATGAAATCTGCGGCAACACTTTTTATACTTTTGGTTGCTGCCGCAGGGGCACGGTGCATTGGGGGAAAGTTTTTTCACCCGTTTATGCCTCCGGTACAGGATAGTTTTCGACCACAAAATCGATATCTTTATCCCCTCTTCCGCTCAGATTCACCAAAATCGACTCTTTAGGGTGCTCTTTTGCCAGTTTCATCGCAAATGCAATCGCATGCGAACTCTCCAGCGCGGGGATAATCCCTTCGAGTCGGGAGATTTTATAAAACGCGTCGATCGTCTCTTCATCGGTTGCGGTACCCACAATGGTTCTGCCAACCGTTTTCAGATACGCCTGTTCAGGACCGACAGAAGGGTAGTCCAATCCACTGGCGATACTATAGACCGGCGCCGGCTCTCCCTCTTCGGTCTGTAACATAATCGAATTAAACCCGTGCATAATACCCTCTTTTCCATATGTCAGACTCGCCGCGTGTTCTCCCAGTTTCGTCCCTTTACCAAGCGGTTCGACACCGTAAAGTTTGACCGGATCATCGATAAACCCGCTGAAGATTCCCATCGCGTTACTGCCGCCTCCGACACACGCGACGACAGAATCGGGCAACTGCCCTCCGGTCATCTCCATAAACTGTTCCCGGGCTTCCATTCCGACGATACTCTGAAAGTCTCGTACCATTTTCGGAAACGGATGCGGTCCCACCACCGAACCGATCGCGTAAAGCGCCGTATCAGCCTGCTGAATATAGGCTTCAAAACAGCTGTCTACCGCCTCTTTGAGGGTTTTCAGCCCGTGTGTGACAGGCACCACTTTCGCTCCAAGAATCTGCATACGGATTACATTGGGTTTCTCTTTTTCGATATCCACTTCACCCATATGAATTTCACACTCAAGACCGAAATAGGCTGCGGCGGTCGCAAGCGCTACACCGTGTTGTCCCGCACCCGTTTCCGCCATAATCTTCTTCTTGCCCAGATACTTCGCCAGCAGCGCTTCCGCCATACAGTGGTTGAGTTTATGTGCGCCGGTATGGTTGAGATCTTCACGTTTGAAGTAGAGCCGTCCGCCACCGCAATATTCACTCAGATTTTTGGCATAATAGACCGGTGTCGGTCGTCCCTGATAATGTTTGCGAATCTGCCGCAACTCTTCAAGAAAGTCGTATGACTTCGAAAGTCTGTCGTACGCCTCGTTGATCTCAGCAAACGCTTTCTCCAGTTGCGGAGGTATGTACGCTCCTCCGAATTTTCCAAAATAGCCTTTCTCATCCGGATGTGATGCCAGATACGATTTTTCCATCTTTTTCGCCTCCTTTTTTTCGTCATACACATTATACTTTTTTTCAGGTTGCAAAGCAATCACCATCTTTGCTATAATAGGCTATTTATTTAAAATCCATTTAATCATGAAGAACGGAGTCACCGTGCAAAAGTCGTCCGCAAACGAACCGCTCACTTTTACTGTCGAAGATATTCGTGAAAACTGCGACGAAAAGACATTTGTGCGCGGAATGAAATATTTTGAAAACAACGCGGTACTCTCGTGCGAGCTGACATGGCTCTCACCCAAAACACTTCAGATCGTCTCCACCGTCTCCGGAAGCGGCGACAATATCTACAAGCAGTATATCCTCGTCAACAGACTGCGTAACGACGATATCGAAATTGTCGGCGACTGTGACTGTCCCGTCGGATTTAACTGCAAACATGTCGTTGCCGCGACGCGATATGCCATCTCCGTCAGACATGATCCCACCGATCTTGCGTGGAAAAAGGCAATCAACTGGCTGGAGCGTTTCCATACACCCGCGTCCGAAAATGAAACAACCGATGCAAACGCACCGCAGGAGGTACTGCTTTACAAACTCTTTGAAAAAACCGCCTGGGGCAATGAACCGCTCACCCTCTACAAAAGCAGGATTCTCAAAAAAGGGGGCTACGGCAAACCTTATCGGGTCGATACCGACAGTCTGCTCGACCATCCGCGCCGATACCGCTACGTCCAAAAAGAGGATATCACCCCGTTGACACTGCTGCGTGCCCTTCGTAAACCGTTCTACCCCTATAGCGTGGTATTTGAAGGAGAAACCGGAGCACTCGCACTCTCAAAGATCATCGCTACAAACCGGGCATTTTTCAAAGACCCCGTCCATCCTGTACAAAAAAGCGAAAACACAATCCGCCTGGCGTTTCACTGGGAAGAGGTCTCCCCAAACCAAATGCGCAT
>WGAE01000058.1 GCA_015489185.1 Campylobacterales bacterium | reverse complement strand
TATATGCATAAACCCTTTTCACATATTGAGTTCATGGCACGTGTGCGGGCTTTGCTTCGGCGGGAAGGGACGCAAAAACAGACCAAAGTGACTATCGGCAATTTGTGTGTCGATTTTGCCACCAGAGCAGTAACGGTAGATGGTGAAGCGATCAAATTATCTAAAAAAGAGTTTGAATTGCTGGAGTTGCTGGTAATCAATGCGAATATTGTTCTGACGCGTTACCAGATTTCAGAGCACCTTAACAGAGATTTCGATTCGCTCAAAACCAGTAATATCGTCGATGCGCATATCAAAAATTTACGTAAAAAACTTGGGACAGCGGCATCTTTGATCAAAACGGTTCGCGGTGTAGGGTTTACAATCAAAGCGACTTGAAAATAAAGGTCGCTTCAGTTCCCATGCCGTCTCCTTCACTATGGATGATAATTTTCCCTCCAAGCAGTTTTGCAACTTTTTGACTTAGTGACAATCCTAGTCCTGTACCTTCTCGACCATGTTCTTGATTTGCCCGAAAGAAAGGCGTAAACAACTGTTCTTGCAATGTTTTCGGAATGCCGATTCCCGTATCCTGGACAGTGAAACGATAATATTTTCCGTATTGTCGAAGTGTCAGGTGGATATGTCCGGTGTCGGTAAATTTTACAGCATTGGAAAGCAGATTGATCATCACCTGTTTGAGCAGATTAGGATCACTAATGAGATGGTCTTGTACAAGCTCTATATTTTTTTCAAAGAATAACCCTTTTTCATCGATTAACGGCTCCATAATTTCACAAATCTCTTCAATCGTATCCGGAAGTGAAACATTGGTAATCTGAACACGCATACGCTTTGCTTCAAGTTTGGATAATTGCAGGATATTATTGATCATCGAGAGCAGATGTTGTGCGGAGGTTTCGATACCGTTGAGCATTTTACGTGTTTCACCGTCCGCATCGAGTGAGAGTGTCAGATGTTGTGTCAGATTCAATATGGAGCCAAGAGGAGTTCGCAGTTCATGAGAAATGGTTGACAGGAACATCGATTTTGCTTCAAGTGCCTGTTGCGAGCTTTTTAAAAGCTCCAGCAACGGTGATGTCAGGCGTTTTGAAAAAAACCATATCATCAGACTAAGCAGTATGACGGCAGTTAGATAGGTATACAGTTGTACCGTTTCAATATCTTTTAGCGTATGAAGTGCCGCTGTTTTGTCGTACGAAAGGTGCAGTTTCCACTCCGGAAGTATTTCATGAAATGTTTTAGTAGCGATAAGTGCGTTTGACGGTTGGTATACTTTAAAATTTGTCATCGGTTGCGGCGGTTCGAGCCAAAGTTTTTGAGAAGGTGTATCCGTTTTTAGATGTTGCAGGTTTTGTAAAGGATAGAGCAAGACAAGATTTCCCAGCTGTTTTTTGGGGTCAAATGAGGCAAAAACGGGCGTGTGAAAAACAAGATAATATTTGAAAAAAGCATCCAGCGGCATACCAAGTAGCCTTTGTGGTGCGATGATTGCCGTTTCATTTAAATCTGTCACCAATAATATGATTTGTTCCCCGAGATCGTGTGCTTTATGTTCCAGCAGCGTGGCAATACGTTTGTCGATATCTTTTGCGACAATATCGTCCATTACTTCCAGCGATGCGAGAAAACCGACCTCTCTTCGCAGATGCTCAAGGTGTGTGTAAAGGCGTTGATAGTGATTGTCCAGGGCTAATGCGAGGTTTTTTTCCTCTTTCCGGAGCAAAACTTTTGATTCATAATGCCAAAGGAACAGGAGTGAAAAGATTTCGACCAGTGCTAAAAAGAGTACAACCAGTAAAAAGAGTTTGTAGGCAACCGGCAATTTTTTCCATACAGACTTGATCTTCATGGTGCGGGACATTCCACTTGATAGAGGATTTTCAATGTTTTGGGAAGCGTGGTGTTTTGATCGACATATCCTACGGCATAAGGAATTTTCTGCAGATACTGTAACAGTGCGGCGGTGCTTTTGACAACTTTTGGCGGTTGTTTTCCCTGAAAATGTGCGTTGAGCCAGTAACGTTCGAGTGCACGTCGGTTTTTATGTAATATTTTCTTTTCGAAACAGTGTCTTAGTTGATTGTCGATTGTGTAGTTGATGGGGAAAATCTCTTGTTCATGAATCAGGTATTTTTGTGCAAGGTAGAGCCGTTTCAAAGTTTTAGGAGAAAGTTTATCGGCAGGGAAATTCTGATGTGCGACAATAAGGAGTGTATCCCCTGTCAGGTAAGTGGCATAAAAGAGGGTGAGGATGATCCATACAGTTTTCATTGCTAAAAAATCACCGATGCCGAAAAGATGATATGATGTACCGGAAGTACCGAGTGTCTGACGTATTCTGTTTTCAATGCCACAGATGTTTTAGGACGATAGGCATAGCCTATCAGAGAGATACCCTCTTTGATATGTGTTTGATTGTTTTTGTAAAACTCCTGTCGAAAGATCAGATCATGATGCAGACCGAAATGGCGAGTGAGCTGCAAATATCCGTTATAAGGAATATCGGGTTTGTCAAAACATGCTCTGGTGAAGAGTTCTCCCTGAAATGTCCAGTTATCCGTTTCCTGTTGATAAGCAATACCTGCATATACAGATTCGGTTGTATTTTTTTCACGAAAATATCCAATATTCAATTTGTAAGCATATGTAAAATCTGAATAATTCAGACTCAGGGCATAATGTCTGTCTATTTTCAGATTGTTGTATTGCGTATCAATATTTGGATTATGTTGTAAGGTCAGAGATGCGGTTGTGGTTTCATCGTTGAATGTATGGTGCAATGTAATTCCGGTTGTAAGTTCCGGGAACATTACCTCCGTGATATAGGGGGAGGTAGATGTATCGGTCAGTGTATTGAGTCTGGTAAGGTTCCAAAAACCGATATCAGAGTTGAATTTTCCGACAGTGATGCTGGAAAAATCATCTTTATCCCAGGTGAGTTCCAACCTTTCTATATAAATACGAAAATCGGATTTTCGTGTATGTCGCAGCGGGATATCCGATGCTTCGATCTCTCCCAGCATATGAAATCTCTCTTTTTGACCGTACAGTAAAAGCGCAAGATCATCAATGATGAGGTGTTGATATTCGTAGGGGTTATAAACGGTTCCGATATATGCTCCCGCATATAAAGGCGTTTTTGGAACAGGAATACCGTATCTGAAAGCATCTGCATAGACGGATGTAAACAGTAACCCTGTCAGGATAAAATATCGAAACAATCGAAACATATGAAATCGGTCCTGAGATAAATTGTATATCTGTCGCATTATAGCGCAATTATAAATTAGTTTTATGAAATATTGATGAAGATGTATCGGCTATGCATACAAAATTCATAGTTTTTTCATAAAAATATTTTATCCTGTGAAAAATCAATCTACTCAGGAGGTTTCAATGATTTGGAAACAAATGGTCACTATTTCGATCCTGGTGACAACGATGTTTATTTACGGGTGTGGCGGGTCAGGCATACCTGCCGATCCGGATAACGGTAACGGAGGTGGTGAATCGGGGGCACCTGTAACAGGTGGAAATTCCGGACTCAAAAATGAATATCGTCTTTTAGCCTGGAACGATCTGGGGATGCACTGTATGGACGGTAACGATTATTCGGTTTTTTCGATCCTGCCGCCATATAACAATCTGCTCGCACAGCTCATCCAAAAAGGTGACGGCACGGCACGACGTATTAGTTCCGGTGTGAAAATTACTTATGAAGCAGCACCTGCATTAAACGGCAAATACAACACAACCAGCAAAACCAAAACCAATTTCTGGAATTACGTTTCATTGTTGTTTCACACCAATCTAACACCGGATATCGGACTCAAAGGCAACCCTGTACAGAGTAAAACACCTGCTGATATGTCTTACCAAAATGCGCACGACTGGTGGAGTGCGGAAGGGATTCCTACGATGCCCAGAAACGATGACGGTTCAGTCAACCACTATCCGATGGTCAAAGTTGTTGCCAGAGATAACAGCGGAAAGGTATTGGCGGAGACAACAACTGTTCTTCCGGTCAGCGACGAGATGGATTGCAGTAAATGTCACAGTTCAACAGCCGGGTACAGTGCTACGCAACCGGTGAAAGGCTTTGTAAATGATGCAGATAAAAATAAAGATTACAAACTCAACATCTTACGACTTCATGATCAAAAGCACGATATCTCTTCTTATCTTGCAGATTTGAAAGCCAAGGGGTATGATTATCAGGCGTCGTTAGAAGCAACTGCACGTGCCGGAACACCGATACTTTGTGCGGCTTGTCATGGCAGCAATGCGCTCCCAGGTACCGGCATTCAGGGTATACCGCCGCTGACACAGGCGATCCACAGTCGTCACAAAAGCGTAATTGATCCGAAAACCGGTCAGCAGTTGGATAATGCTGCCAATCGTAATGCATGCTACGCCTGCCATCCCGGTGCGACGACACAGTGTCTCAGAGGTGCGATGGGCAAAGCAAAAAATCCCGACGGCACGATGAAGATGC
>WGAE01000057.1 GCA_015489185.1 Campylobacterales bacterium | reverse complement strand
ATAGTAAGTAGCATAGAATTAACTGTCCTGTTTGAGTATTTTTGTAAGAACCGGTATCAGCTCCTGCGGCTTTTTGTAGCCGATCGTTTTGAAGTTGGGAAGCATTTTACCGTTTTTGTAAAAGATGAGTGCCGGCGGTCCGAAGAGGTTGAAGCGTTTTAGAAGCGCTTTTTCTTCCGGGCTGTTTTGGGTGACATCGGCACGCAGCAGCGTGAAGTTTTGCAGCAGCGCAACCACTTTCGGATCTTTAAAAGTGATATGTTCGAACTCTTTACAAGAGGTACACCAGTCGGCGCTAAAATCGAGCATCACCGGTTTTTTCGACGCAGCGACGGCACGTTCGAGCTCTTCGATATTGTACACGGGTTGAAAACGGATCGTGTTCTGTGCGTTAAACTGCCTGCCGCTTTGCACGGGTTTGAGTTTTTCGAGCGGATCGAGCGGATTGGTCGCGCCGCTGAAAGCGCCGACCAGCTCCAGAATACCGATCAGCAGCAAGACGACGGCAAAGACTTTGATTAGCTTTTTTGCCCCTTTCATGGTTTCTGGCATCGGTTCAAGCGCACCCATATAGACGGCGCTTCCGACAAAGAGCAATCCCCAGAGGAAGAGGGAGATATAGCCGGGCAGAATACGCTCAAGCATCCAGATTGCGACGGCAAGCATCACGACGCCGAAGATTTGTGAAACAAGCGTCATCCAGCCGCCCGGTTTGGGCATAAATTTACCCGCACCCGCACCGACGACAAGAAGCGGTACACCCATACCCAGGCTCATGACAAAGAGTGCCGCACCGCCCAGCAGCGCATCTCCCGTCTGACCGATATAAACCAGTGCGCCCGCCAGCGCCGGCGCGACGCAGGGACCGACGATCAGCGCAGAGAGAAAGCCCATCACCGCGACACCCAGCAGTCCCCCTTTGCTTTGCGCCTGATCCGACTTTTTGGTCAGTTTACTTTGGAGTGACTGGGGAAGCTGGATTTCGTAGTATCCGAACATCGAAAGGGCAAGCGCGACAAAAATGAGCGCGAAGATCGAAAGCACCCAGGGATTTTGCAGCGCGGTCTGAATATTGGCGCCGAAGAGTCCGGCAAAGACGCCGGCGATCGTGTAGGCGACGGACATCGCCAGGACGTAGACGGCGGAGAGAAAGAGTCCGCGTCCCATACTCATTTCCGCTTTCCCTTCACCCGACTGAGAAACGATGATCGAAGAGAGGATCGGAATCATCGGAAAGATACAGGGGGTCAGCGAAAGGAGCAGTCCGAAGCCGAAAAAGAGTGCAAGAATCGTGCCGATCGAGCCGCTTTTGAGGGTATTGACGATGCGATCCTCTTCCGAAACGGGTTGTTCGGCGTTGGTGAGAGGTTTTGTTGCAGTTGCGGCGGATGCGGTTGTGTCGCTTTTGGGAAGTTGTGTCGTGGCATCGGCTTTGGGTTTTTGTGCACTGCTTTTTGCCTCTTTTTTGTGTGTCGTACCGCTGGTATCGGCAAGTGCAATCTCAAACGTTTTTTGTATCGGCTGATAGCAAAGTCCCTGTTCGGAACACCCCTGGTAGTCGATTTCAAGCGTGGCGTGATTGCTGTTGAGCTTCTTTTGGATCAGTGAGAGAGGGATATCGACCTCGATCGGTTTTTTTCTGTGGACGATAAAACCGTGAAATTTTTCGGGTTTGGGACGTTTGATCAGCGGATTGAGGTCAATCTCTTTCGGTTTGACGATTTTGTATTTGAGTGCGTCGTCGTAGACGTAGATACCGTCGGCGAGTTTGATTGTTGTTTTGATGACATCGCCGCTTTTTTTGACCTCGACTTTAAAGGCTTCGTCGGGTCCGAGGATATTTTGTTGCATCTTTTGAAATCCCGCCGTCAGTGACGAGACGATCAGGAGGAGTAGAAAAAGAGTTCGTTTCATGAAAGACAGCTCCGTTTTTATATGTATCAAAAAGATTATACGCAAAATTTGTAAATGATTCGTGTAACCTCTGCTTAGTAATTTCGCGGTATGGATTTTACACTAACTTTGCTATAATCTTTTCATGTACCGATTATTCTGGCTTTTTTTACTGACTTCATTGCTTTGTGCCGATAGTCTGGAGAAGCAGATTGCACGTATGCTGATTAGCGGGATTCCCTCCAATGCGACGAAGCTTGTACACTTTGAATCGATACTGCAAAAGTACCCGCTGGGCGGTGTGATTTTTTTGTCCAAAAATTTACACTCCCCCTCTCAGGTGAGAGAACTGATCTCCCGGCTACGTCGCAAAAGCTCTGAACCGCTCTGGATTGCACTTGATGAAGAGGGCGGGAAGGTCGATCGCCTGGCGCATTTGAAAGGGATTGCGCCGCTTCCTTCGGCAGAAGTGATTGCACGACTCTCGCCCCAACAGGCAAAAGCACGCTACCGACAGACCGCAAAGATAATGCACAGACTCGGGTTTGATCTCAATTTTGCGCCGGTTGTCGACCTTGCGCGTAATCCCCGTAACCGGGTGATTGTCAAAGCGGGGCGCTCCTACGGCGTACATCCCGGCAAAGTGGTGCGGTACGCTTCGGTTTTTATCGACGCGATGCAACATGAAGGGATCTTTTGTGTGCTGAAACATTTTCCGGGACACGGCTCTTCCGAAACCGACTCTCATGAAGGGTTTACCGATGTGACACGCACGTGGGATCCTGTGGAACTGGTACCGTTTGCGAAACTGATTGCGACCAAACGGATAGATTTTGTCATGAGTGCCCATATTTTCAACGCGCGTCTTGATTCCCGCTATCCCGCGACACTCTCCGAAAAGACAATCACCGCACTGCTTCGCAAACGGCTCGGTTTTTCGGGTGTGGTGATCAGCGACGATCTGGAGATGGGGGCGATACGCAAAAATTATGATCTCAACGAGACGCTGGTACGTACAATCGGCGCGGGGGTGGATATGCTCCTTTTTGTCGGTGTCGACGATCCTAAATATATGCCGGATCGTCTGATTCACAGAATCGCCGCCCTGGTGCGCAGCGGACGCATCGATGCTAAAATGATTGAAGCGGCAAATCGCAGAATTCGACGTTTGAAATATCGAAAGGAAAGAGATGGCAGATAACTATTTTGTTTATGATACAGAAGCCGAAGAGGAGGTGTCGACGAAAATCAGACCGCTTGACGCGGCGGTTGGACTTCGGTTTGAGACGGTGGAAGCGTTTCTTGCGCGCAGGGATATTACGGCTGAGAGCAGGGTGATTCTCTTTGCGGAGGTGGAGGCGATCAAAGAGGTAATCGCTCACTCATTTATCTACGGCTATACCGTTGCGTTTGTTGCCAAAAAGTCCCAGAAATCCCTGCGCGATACTTTCGATATTCCTTCCGATTACGCCAAAGCGCTTCAGATTGCGCAAAACGGTGAGGCAAAGCAGATCGATCTGCTTTTTTGTGACGATCAAGTGGTACTTTGGAGCGCACTGGTGGGTGATGCGCCGCCGCACGGGTCACTGAGTGAATCGCTGCTGGAGGGTTCGAAAGCAAGCCGGATTGCAGCTTTTGTTAAAAGTTTTACCAAAATTTTCAAACTGCGTAAATCCGCGGTCAAACTCAAAACCTATAAAGCGCAGGAGATTCAGACCGCGCTTTCGGGAATGGTCGTGATCGAACATGACAACCGTTCATGCGCATCAAATCTGTTACGGGAGTATCTGCAAAATAGTGCCGGGAAACTGGTTGCGTTGCTGATCTCTCCCGCATCGGTGATCGATTATCTGAGTTATCTTTTCCGGGCGATTTTCGGCTTCAGCAAAACCCTTCCCAAGGCGGCAGGTATCGTTATGAGCGAGGGGCTTGAGGTGGAAGCGCAGCCGCCGCTTGCGGTCTATATCGACGGGGTAAAAAGAGGGATGACCCCGGTACGATTCGAGGTGCACAAAAAGGCGTTGACGGTTGCGGCAAGTGAGAAGTTCTGGCAAAAAGAGACGGTGCGCGGCGGTGATGACAAAGAGGTGATCAAAATCTCATCATTGCCGGTGACCAAAGGGGAGATGGATTATGCGACCTCTCATATTCCGCTTTTTGCGCATGCGGATACGGAGCGCTATCATGAACTCTTTACCGCACTCAGAGAAGAGGCGCGTACCTCCGCCACCTTTGTCGTTTTGATGGTGCTCAGTACGTTGCTTGCGACAGTAGGGCTTTTTCTAAACTCCTCTTCGGTTGTGATCGGTGCGATGTTGCTTGCGCCGCTGATGCAACCGATCGTCGCCTATGCGATGGGATTATTGCGGTTTGATACCGATCTTTTTCTAAACGGTTTGCGCAGTGTTATTGTCGGTGTTATGCTGGTACTGGCGACATCGATGTCACTGGCATATCTGTTGCCGTTTCATGATGTAACCCCCGAGATAGCGGGGAGGCTTCATCCGACACTGCTCGATTTGATTGTCGCGATTGTTTCCGGTGTCGCGGCGGCGTATGCAAAAAACAATCCCAAAATCATCGGTTCACTTGCGGGTGTTTCGATTGCGGTTGCCCTCGTTCCGCCGATCTCAACTTCCGGTATCGGACTGGGCTGGGGCAATTTGCAGATCTTTCAAAGTGCCTTTTTGCTTTTCCTGACCAACTTCGCCGGCATTGTTTTTGCGGCGGCGCTGACTTTTATGGTGCTTGGTTTTTCGCCTGTACATCGTGCGAAAAACGGTTTGATACTCTCTTTGCTGGTGGTGGTGCTCATCTCTGTGCCGTTAACCTATACATTTTCGCTGATGGTCAAAGATGCCAATATCAAAGAGCGGTTGCAAACCGAGACTTTTCATATCGCAAACCTTACGGTACGTATTGAAAATTTGCTGATACGACACCGAAGTATCGACAATACGCTGTTTTTACGCTTCGATTTAGTGGCGGAACGTACGTTTTCGGCCAATGAGCTCGCTGTTTTGAAAAGAGAGATCACCAAAGCGATTACGCCGTGGCTGAAGCCTGAAGAGAAGATTGTGCTGGAAGCGGCGCAACGAATTCGTTACTGAAGCTTTTTGCGGGGGCGTTTTTCGAGTTTGAATTTCTGCGGTTCGAGTGTAATGTTGGTGACAACGGTGCTGGGGCGCATAGTGAGCGTATGGGCAATAATATCGGCGATGTCTTCAGGTTCGATAAAACTTTGCGGATCGTCGGAAGGTTTGAAATGCAGCGTGTCGAAAAAGGGGGTATTGGTAATATCGGGAGCAATGTTGATCACTTTGAGTCCGCTTTTGCGCGCCTCCTTGAAGAGGGAAATACCAAAGTGCTGTAATCCCGCCTTGCTCGCGCCGTATGCGGCACCGAAAACAGCGGGTTGCTGGGCGCTGATGGAGCTGATGTTGAAAATATAACCGCCGTTCTCCTTGAGCGGTCGTAAAAAGAGCTTGGTCAGTAGAAGCGGTGCGGTCAGATTGAGCGTAATCATCTCTTCGATCTGATCGAT
>WGAE01000056.1 GCA_015489185.1 Campylobacterales bacterium | reverse complement strand
GTGTGTATCAGGTAGTAAACAAAATAAAAAGCAAACCATCCTGAGCCCCTCGGGTAATGATACGCATGTAACTTTAGAAGAATCAAACGCGACGGCAACAGCAAAGCGTGAAAATGATTTTGTGCTTGAACATAATCGTACAGAGATTACCACGGAACAAAACAGTACAGATGAAAATGTATTGACGCAAGACCTTTCGACACAACAAGCATGGCAAGACTGGTTGTCGTCGTTTTCTGATGGAAATCTCTCTTATGCAGAGTCCTTAACCTATCCGTGGCATCAACCGACACAGCGTGCAATTGCACAGTATGATTTTGAAAATTCGGATGATGCAGTATGGTATGATGGTGCTGTGAAGGATAATGCACATGTAAAGTCGGGTACGTATGCGGTCCGCTTCGGGCAGGAGAACGATACTCTGGCCATAGAGCATATCGCGGTGGAAGAGGGGAGATGGTATGTTGTTTCGGGTTATATGTATGTCGATTCGGTACCTGCAGATGTCATGCGCTACTATGTGGAGTTTATGCGTGGCGATACACCGTTGGATATTCCAAACTATCCGATGTTTGCCTCGGGTAAAGCCGGGGAGTGGCGGGAGTTTATTTTGCCGGTCTACATTAAAAAAGGGTGGGGAATCGACCAAATACGTCTGGTGTTTCGCAATGTCGGCACACCGGATGCGGCGGAGGCACCCAAAAGCGATGTTTGGATTGACAATGTTGCGATCTATCCCGTTGAAGATAGCGCGTCGCTCTACGGCAGAACACCACCCGCACCCAAAAGAGGATTTGACGGTGCCCTGGTAAAAGTGGATGTGCTGGGAAATTTTAGTCTCAGAAGCAAAACCGGGTATCGTCCGTTTTTGCCGATTATCATCTATCCGGGTGGGAAACAGGAGTCGTGGCATAAATACAGAGAAAAAGGGTTCAATACGATCATCTGTAACTCCGTTCAGGAGGCGAAAAGAGCGGTGTCACTGGGGATGCATTGGATTTGGAGTCTGTACGATTACGGCATTTATGACGGTGATGAGAGTGGGTATGCACGCTTTGAGCGGGAGTATCGGGAGTTGAAAGAGCAAAGACCTGATGTCTTGGAAAAACTGCTCTATTTCTACTGGGATAACGAGCGATACCTGCTTTTTGATACCGTGCGACATTTCAGTGAAACGATTCGCAGGATCGATGTAGATGCGACAGGCAAAAGGTTGCGACCTTTCATGATGCAGCTTGATTTTACGATGGCAAACCCGCACTATCTGAACGATACATACCGATTGATCGATTTACAGAGTTGTTACGCCAATCCGATGATCTTCGAAGCGAACGATCCGCAAAATTATCAGGGGGTGGAGTTTAAAGGCAATTATGACGGGGAGTTTGCCAACTTTGCAATTTTTGAGCATAGTCCGGAAGTCAAGATTCCCAAAACCGTGTTTGTCGTCAACTCTCCTTTCGGTGACCGACATATCGCCAATACGATTTTTGCCGCGTTTGCCAGAGGCGGTAGAGGGGTTGCGTACTGGAAAGACGGCGGTTCCCAGCCTCCCGTGGAGACGAAAACGTGGTGGGGTGATTTTCAAAACGTGACGCAAAAGTTGCAAAAACTCGCGCCGCTGTTGCGAACACCTCACTGGACGCAGTGGCGTTTACACAGCTCCGTACCGGATGATGAGTCGGGTGT
Organism: Campylobacterales bacterium; assembly: GCA_015489185.1. Classification (GTDB taxonomy): domain Bacteria; phylum Campylobacterota; class Campylobacteria; order Campylobacterales; family QNZT01; genus QNZT01. Next base: position 26,896 of record WGAE01000056.1, on the reverse strand, counting down.
GGTATTCGGTACGCGTGATTTTGGCGGAAAACGGTGTATGATTGTCGCAAGCCGTTCCGACCGTAACGAAACGGTACGTTTTGATGCACAAGATCCGGTGCCGGAGGGGACTGCGGTTATCGACTATTTTACCGGGAAAACAGTTGCGCAATGGCATCAGAAATATTTTGAACTTAACCTCGCGCCCCGTGGATACGGCGCTTACTGCTGGGATTTTCCGGTAGAATAATTTTTTGCCGCCGCAACCGCTTTGGCGGCGTCAATTTTGCCGTAGGCTCTTTGGAGATTGAAACCGTTTTCATCGTAGTAGACACTGTCACTTTCGATCTTCTCTGCGGTTTGAATCAAAATAGTACGAATATCGTCGGGTGTCAGTTGCGGGTTGACCGAGAGCATCAGTGCCGCCACTCCCGCCGCCAGGGGACAGGCAAAACTGGTACCGAGTTCAAACGCGTGTGCGTCATCCAGATAGAGTCTGTATCCGTTATCGAAAATGTAGTTGGTATATGCCACTCCTTTGCTGCCGGTATCGTCCAGTCCAAGCAGACCGAGGAACTCCCCACCTGGTGCGAGAATATCGATATTCTTTCCGTAATTGGAGTAGCTTGCCAGCCTGTTTAACTCATTTGTTGCGCCCACACCGATGACACTGGGCAGTTCCGATTCATCATCGACTCCCGGTGCGTCGAGATTTTGATTTGGATTTTCTAGTGTCGGTCCGTTGTTACCGCTGGCAAAGAAGATGGTGATATTTTGCTCTTTGAGACTTTCCAGCTCCGCTGCCACCGCGTCGCTCACATGACCCGTTCCCCAGCTGTTACTAATGATTTTCGCGCCGTGATTTTTGGCATATTCAAATGCTCGGATCGTTGCGGCGTCATCGTCTGCAAACTGGGCGATCAATAATAGTTTACTAGCCGGTGCCGCACCGACAATACCGTAACCGTTGGCAACCGCACCGATAAATCCCGCTGTTGCGGTACCGTGAGAGGATTCGTCGGTGTCGTTGGCGACATTGCTATTTTTGTAGTCGGCGTTGTACCAGGCGGCAATGTTTGCCGAGAGATCTTGATGTGTGACTTCAAAATTGTTGTCGATGACCGCTACGGTGACCCCCTGACCGAGTGTCTGTTTCCAGGCGTCGAGGATGTGGATATGTGCATCGGGATCGATACCGCCTGAGCGGGAGAAGTCGTTGGGTGTGTATGCCAGATACCACTGGTAGGGGAAAAAGGGTTCTTTGTAAGGATCGAAACGGTTGAGGTAGTTGTTACTGTTTTGTGTGTCAGAATCTCTGTTTGTACCGCATCCGCCGGTAAACAAAAGGAGAATTAGCAGTATTAAAACGCTTTTCAACGTAATTTCCTTTTACGGATAAAGTTGGGATGCGCCAGTGTGATTGCTTCATAAAGATAGAGTTTATTTGCAATTGTGATCGGATCACTCCCTTGTTTGAGTTTCAAAAGATAGAGCTTATCTGAAAGCTTCTCGACCTTTTCAATCGGGTAATTTTTCATAATCTGCTTGCATTTGTCCCATACATTGCAACCGATGATCACTTCAGGTTTGACACCCACTTTGGTGCCGTCGGGCAGACGGTACCAGGTGGTATCGTTTTGATATGATGTTCTTGTTTCATGAAGCGGGGTTAAGGGAATTTTCTTGCCTGAAGCATAGTAATACATTGCTTCGTCAGCGCACCCGAGAGAAAGTAGTGTATAAAAAGAAACAATTAAACGTTTCATAAAAATGGTACTCCAACCTGATAAAATTTCCCAATCTTATCCAAATATTGTAAATAAATCGTTTAATTGACTTTTTATGGGTTTTGGCTGATATTTGGTTTATTCAAACTTCTATGCTATAATTAAGATAAATTTTGCCTTATACAGGAGTGCTCATGTTATTGACCAAAGCGAGCGAATATGCACTGCTCTCCGTTGTTCTCATCGCACGACAGAGCGCTCCCGAAGATGTCGATACGCTGGCACGGAGGCTGAATATCTCCCGAAGTTTTCTGGCGAAGATTTTACAATCGCTTGCGAGAGAGGGGATTTTAAAATCGTACAAGGGCGCCAAGGGTGGGTTTGCGCTCAACAAAGATGCCTCCGAGATTTCGGTTCGGGATATCATCGAAGTGGCGGAAAAAAAGCCGCTCAATGTTTTCGAATGCGCCTCCTCCTCAGATGCCTGTCCTACGGGTAAGGGAGATTTCTGTATGATATGGCCGTTTTTGAACAAGTTTCAGCATAAAATGGATGAATTTTTCGAGGGTTTGACGCTTCAGGATATTTTGTAATCTTTTGAAGGAACGGTTTGGCAGAGGGTAAAAGTGCAGCTTTAGCGAATGTTCAGAGATTTCTGGCGCCGGTTGCGGCTTCCAAAGACCTCGCCGTCGTTTTTTTCGTCATTTCGATCCTTGCGATCATCATCGTTCCGCTCCCCAGTTCCGTTCTCGATCTTTTTCTGACGATCTCACTGGCGGTTTCGGTGCTGGTGCTGATGATATCGCTCTATATTCCCAAACCGACCGATTTGACCACTTTCCCGACACTGATTTTGATTATCACACTCTATCGTCTCTCACTCAATATTGCCACGACACGGATGATTCTCTCCAAAGGGTACGAAGGACCCGAGGCGGTCAGTGATATCATCACTTCGTTCGGTGAGTTCGTCGTCGGCGGCAATTATGTGATCGGTGTAATTGTCTTTACGATTCTGGTCTTGATCAACTTTATGGTTATTACCAAAGGTTCGACGAGGGTCGCGGAAGTGGCGGCACGTTTTACCCTCGATGCGATGCCGGGTAAACAGATGGCGATCGATGCGGATCTCAATGCCGGACTGATCGACGAGAAAACCGCGCGCCAGAGGCGTGAAGCGATCATCCAGGAAGCAAACTTCTACGGTGCGATGGACGGTTCGAGCAAGTTCGTCAAAGGGGATGCTGTTGCCGGTATCATTATCACGGTGATCAACATTATCGGCGGCTTTCTGATCGGGATGTTTCAGTTTGATATGGATGCCGCAAGCTCCGCACAGACCTTTACGATTCTCACCATCGGTGACGGTTTGGTGAGTCAGTTGCCCGCACTGGTGCTCTCCACGGCGACAGGTATTATCATTACGCGTGCGACGAAGTCAGGTAAAGAGGGAGAGAGTTTCGCGACCAATGCGATCAATCAACTGCTCAGCGATTATAAAACGCTCTATATTGTCGGGGCGATTTTGCTGCTCTTTGCACTTGTTCCGGGATTGCCGACGCTCTCTCTCGGCTTTGTCGGGCTTGTTTTTATCGGGCTTGGGTATCTGATTCGCCACAGTGCCGAGACGGAGATTGGTATGGAAGCGCCCGGAGAGGTGGCTGCGGGAGAAGAGGAGGTTGCGCCGCCGCAAAAATCTCCCGAAGAGGCAAAAGAGGAAGAGGAGAAAGTACTGGAAGATATCCTCCGTCAGGAGGTGCTGGAGCTTGATCTCGGATATCAGTTGATCAAACTCGCCGATCCGGCGCTTAAAGGTGATCTGCTTGATCGCATCAAAAGTATGCGGCGTAAGATTGCGACCGATTACGGTTTTTTGATTCCGCAAGTGCGTATTCGTGACAATCTACACCTTAAACCGACCGAATATCAGCTTCTGCTCAAAGGGGTGGTGATCGGCAGCGGTGAAGTCTATCCCGACAAATTTATGGCGATGGACAACGGTCTGGTGAGTGAGCCGATTGAGGGGATTCCGACTAAAGAGCCGGCATTCGGGCTTGATGCACTCTGGATCGATCCGTCGCAGAAAGAGGAGGCGATCACAAAGGGGTATACGGTCGTGGATCCGTCGACGGTCATTTCGACGCATCTGAGTGAGTTGATCAAAAAGTATGCCGATGAGATGCTGACAAGGCAGGATGTCCAGGAGTTGTTGGATAAAGTGAAAAAGAACTATCCGGTAGTTGTCGAAGATGTCCTGAAAGTCGCGTCGATCGGTTTGATACAACGTGTTCTTAAAGCCCTGCTGGCTGAGAAGATACCGATCAAAGATATGTTGACGATTCTGGAGACGATCAGTGATGTCGCAGAAGTGACGAAAAATGTTGATATTATTACCGAACAGGTAAGGGCAAAACTGGCGCGGGTCATTACGAATCAGTACAAAAGTGAAGATGGAACGCTGAAACTGCTGACCCTTGCGGCGCCGACGGAACAGAAACTGCTCGACGCGCTGCAGGAGCGTGACGGACTCAAAGAGTTGATGCTCAGTATCGGTCAGATCAACGCGCTCGTGCAAAAGGTGAGCGATGAAGCGGCGGCGGTACTTCAAAGAGGTATCGCACCGGTTGTTTTGATTGTCGATCCGGCTTTACGTAAGCCGCTGGCGGATATCTTTAAAAAGTTCAATCTCGATATTGTCGTACTCTCGCACGCCGAAGTGGATCCGACGGCAAAATTTGAAGTGCTCGGTTCGATCGACATAGAAGGTTTGTAGTATCGCGCAAAATAGAAGAGAAAATTAACGGAAGGTTTGGCAGTTCATGCAACAAAAAGATAAAAAAAGAAAAGTATTCCACCTCTCCCATACGGATCTGGACGGGTACAGTTGTCAATTGATCACGAAGCGCTGTTTTGAAGATATTAGTTTTTACAACTCCAACTACGGTTCAGAGATCGACAGTTGTATTGAACAGATCTTGCGTAAAATCTATATGTACGGCGGTGAGGATAATCTGATTCTGATCACCGATTTGAACCTGACGCTGCAACAGGCAAAAGCCTTAGTGCAAGGGGTGGAAAACTCTCCGAAAAATATTGAAATTCTGCTGCTTGATCATCACAAAACCGGGCAGGAGTGTGCGGATATTTACGACTGGTATCATCTCGATACGACCCGGTGTGCGACGAAAATCACTTACGACTATTTTCTGGAGCAGGGGTTTGATATCTCCGATCTTGCACGTTATGTCGAGGTGGTCAACGCCATCGATATCTGGCTTTCGGATAGTGCGGATTTTGAGCTTGGCAAAGTCTTTATGCGGCTTGTTTCCGGTTCCAGAGAGATCAATCGTATGTTGTTTAGTGAAGAAAACAACGCTTATATTTTTCATTCGCTAGAAAAAGCGATGGCGTATATCGATCATGAAAAGCCGCATATTGCGCTCGATAATGCGATACATGAGATCAAAAAGAGTTTTTTTCTCAAAAACGAAGATAACACGCTCGAAAATCTGATTGCCGCTTTTATTGTCGATATGCTGACGAAAAAGAAAGAGGAGATGACCGTTCACTACAAAGGCTATAAAGGGATTTTGACCTACGCGATCGGTAATACATCGATTATCGGCAACGAGTTTTTGGTGCGCAATCCCGAATATGACTTTTTTATGGATATCAACGGACGTAAAAATGTCTCGATGCGTGCGAATAACAAGGTAGATGTCAGTAAAATCGCAAAAGAGCTTTTCGGCGGAGGCGGGCATGCTAATGCCAGCGGCGGAAAGTGTGAGAGTTTCAAAGACTCTTTTGTGTACGATAAGGTCAAAGAACAGATACAGGACATCATGACAATAGGAGAAAACAATGAGTGAAAAAATAGAAGAACTCAAGGCGGAGATCGAAGATTTGACGATCCATCTGGCGGATATGCTCGAAGCGGTGCTTTATTATGCGGGTGTGCCTGAGAAAAATCTCGAAAAAGGGGTCAAAGCCTATATCGAAGCGCTGGATGAAGTGTTTGATGAAGAGGACGGCGGTATGGGCTATCGCGAAATGGTTGAAGTGATCGAATATCTCAAAAAGCATCGACCGGAACTCTTTGCCTGATCACGGCGAATGCATCTTTTGTTTTCGGTAGGGGGTATCTACCTCTTTATCCTGCTGGGTTTTTTCGCGAAACTTACTTTCAAAGAGCAGCTTCATGAACGAACACTTGTGCTCTTTTCGATCTACTTTCTGCAGCCGATTCTCGTCTTTTGGGGATTGACGTCGCAAAAGATCGATTTTAGTGTCGTCGAGGCGCCGCTGCTTTTTCTGGCGGTGACCGGCGCGGCGCTGTTGCTGACTTTCTCGCTTTCACATCTGCTTTTCACGGATCGAAAAGCGCGCTCCATCGCCACGGTTGCCAGTATAGTCGGCAATACGGGAAATCTGGGGATTCCGCTCGGGATGGCGCTTTTTGGTGAAGGAAGTGTCATCTATACCAGTATCATCAATATGGCGAATGTCTTTTTGGTCAATACCGTCGGGGTCTATTTCTACTCACGCGGTAATTTTAGCATCAAAACGTCGTTTTTGAATATCTTCAAACTGCCGCCGATCTGGTTCGGTTTTTTGGCACTTCTTCTTAACTATTTCAATCTGCAAATCCCTGACGATTTTGAAACACCGCTTAGAATGGGAGCGTATGCGACGATGGTGATTCAACTTGCGATCTTCGGGATGTATCTTTATAGTGTTGAGATCAAAAGGATCGACTGGAAGCTGTTTGGTTTCGTGACCGTGACCAAATTTGTCATCATTCCTCTAACAGCGCTGGTATTGCTTGCATACTATCCGCTGTCCGCACTGGTTTACAATGTAGTCTTACTGGAAACGATCGTACCGCTTGCGGTGATGAATGTCAATCTCGCCGCTTTGTACGACTGCAAGCCTGCGGTGGTGACGTTTCTGGTTTTCAGCTCTTCGGTCATCTTCATGATCTACATTTTCCCCGCGATGACACTTTTCAAATAAATCATCGCGTTTCTTGTAAAACTGTTGATGCGCAAAGGATAAAGCTTTCATACAATCAACACTTTTTTAAAATAGTCATTACGTAGTAAACTATTTTTTAACTTCCTTTTTTTACTGCAATATTCTGCATTTTTGATTCAACTTTTTCAGGTTCTGGACGATTTTGTCTTAAAAGATTACATCGGGTGAAAAACCTGATGTGCTGGAAAAGGATATTTCATGAAAACAATCACAAAACTAACGCTTTCCCTCTCTCTGGGAGCAATGCTTCTGACCGGTTGCGGTTCAAATACGACACCGACCCAAAAGGTAATCTACGGTGCACACACGCAGGAGAGCGAACTGTCGACGGCATCGATGCTGTTACAAAGTCTGGCAGTCGGGGCGGATACGAACGAGACACTTCCTGTCACATCGACCGATCCCTATACGCTGCATATCGGTGATGAGGATATGTTGCATCTGGTGGCGGATGAAGAGGCGATGGGGGTCACAGGCACGATCGCTTCCTATCGCTGGACCGATATGGACGGCAATGTTCTGAGCGAGACGAAAACACTCGATCGCGTGCTTTACTATGATCCGCAACATGATCACAACGGAGCAACAAGATATGTCAAAACGATCACGATTACGACAACCGACGGAAAAACCTACCGACAATCCTACACGGTCTGGGTCCATAAGGCGGCACAGGAGAGCGGACAGGCGGTACTGGGGCCGCTGGCACAGGCGACGTTTCGTATCACAAAGTTACGCACGGGTGAAACAGTTCGTGAGGGTGTGACAACGGCGGGTGACGGTAATGATGTCACCACCGCGGGGCATCTTTTGACCGGATACGATTTTGCGCAAACACTTACCGACGGATACTATCTGGTGACGGTTGCGGGTGGTCAGGATATAGACAGAGATGATGATATGCAGTGGGATACCAAACCGACGATCAACAAAGGGGTTTTGCACGCGATTGTCGATGCGGCACATCTTGCGGACGGAAATTTTAAAGTCAACGTTTTTACCCAGGCAATCTACCAGTACCTGAACCGAATCGAAAATATCCGGGAATTGTCGGATGAAGCGCTGAAAGCAAAGATGGATGCCCTTTCGGCAGAACTTCTCAGTGAAGATCTCAACGGTGACGGAGTGAAAGATTACGCCGATATTCTGCTCTGGAATCCCGCTACGGACAAAGCGAAACTGACGATCGACTATGCGCAGGAGGTCGAGCCATATATTCAGGAGATTCTGGCGGGTGTTTATAACGATACCGATTTAACACAACCGAAACGGTATGTCGTGACAGAACGTACAGAGGGGGATACGATCATTCGTTACACGTATGATCGTTACGGCAATGTCGTCAATGAGATCGTAACCGATAAAATGAGCGGGGAGATTTTGCAGACTAAAATCTATACGAACCGTTACGACGAAACGGGCAGACTGGTTTCTCAAAAACTCTCCGATCCGAAAGTCGAAACGCGCTGGAGCTATGATGCGCAGGGCAATATTACGCAAAAAGAGGTCGGGCTTTACGATGCCGATACCTTTAGTCCCTATCTTCTCTATACCTATGAAAACGGAAAATTGGTCAGCAGTGTCGATAACCGAGGCGAACTGCCCAAAACCTATGCCTATGAGACAGATCAGTACGGCAATGTCATTAAAGAGACGATGCAGTGGGGCGAGCAATCGATCGTGACCGAGTATCGTTATGAATATGATGATGCGGGGCGTATTGTCAAAGCGTACAAAAACGGTGAACTCTGGTATGAACAGCGCTGGGAACAGTACTAAGATTTGAAAAAAGTCATACGCTTTTTCCTTTTTGTAATCGTTTTGTAATCAAGTTACATTATGATTACGAAAATTTCAAAAAAAGGAAAGCGTATGTTTCAAAAAATATTACTCTCAACAGCTGCGGCATCTCTTCTTGCCTCTTCGATCTATGCGGACGTAACGGTCAAAGCAAATGCCGCAACTCTCAAATTCAGCGGGACACACTATATCGGGTTTGTCCATAAAGACCCGCAAAGCGGCGACAGTGACGACTACTTCGAAACACGCAGAAACTATTTTCAGGTCAAAGCCTATTTTACAGATCGTCCGAAAGATTATATCCGCATCACGATGGATACCCACAACGAAAAGGGCGGGGCGGTCAATGTCTGGCTCAAATATGCCTATCTCTATCTCGATAATATTTTGCCTTATACAGGTGTTGAGATCGGACAGGTACACAGACCGTGGATCGATTACGAGGAGCATCACGGATGGCTTTACAGAAGTATCGCAAAAACATTTGTCGAAGAGCATCAGGGTGCGCACTTTACCAATTCCGCCGACAAAGGGCTCGATTTCAAAACCAAAACGGAAAACTTTTCGAGTGAATTGGCGATCGTCAACGGGGAAGGGTATCATGAAAATGATCGCGACGGTGAAAACGGACTCTCTTACGAGTGGCGTCTGACGGCAAATCTCTACGGTACCGGTAAAAAGCATGTCCACGCGACCAAAGATACCTATGCCGATATCTCATTTCTGGGGCAGTACAACACCAAAACTCTGAAAAACGACGAGGACTTTGTCTGGTACGGTCTGCATGCGGTCTACAACCAGCCGGAATTTTTGATTGCAGGTATGTATGTGACCGCGGACGATCAGGGTGCGGCAAACAACAGCAAAACCGGGAGCGGGTGGTCCGTAAACGGCGAATATCGTCCGACACAAGACTGGGCGTTGCTGGCGCGTTATGATGCATTTTCTGCGGATGACAACAAAGACCGAAAGCAATATATCGTCGGTGCGGCGTACAAATATAGTAAAAATATCAAGTTTATCGCAAACCTTTTTCATATTGATCCCGACTCCAATACCGACGACGATGCGACAAATAAATATATGCTGACTGCCGAGGTCAAATGGTAAAAAGTATCGATTGGTCCATATAGAACATACAATCTATTCTCTCCTCTTGTTTTTTACACGGGACTTGCATATTGCAGTTCCCGTGTATTCGATGTTTGACAAACTTTTTGTAAAATTACTTGCATTTTTTCAAAAGAATCCTAAGATTTTGACTCGGTTCTCCTAAGGTTTTTCCTGTATACTTTAGAAATTTTAAATAAAGTACAGGAAATAAAATTATGGTCAATATTCAAGAGTTGGTTAAAATTTCCAAACGATTCACACTGCTCTTTGTTGAAGATGATCATAATGTACGTCAGTCGATGTTACTTTTCCTGGAGACCTTTTTCGACGATATCATCGTCGCTAAAAGCGGTCATGAAGGGCTTAGGAAATTTTCGGAAAATCAGATTGATATTGTCATCACCGATATCACGATGCCGGATATGGACGGTTTGCGGATGGTCGAAGCGATGCGCAGACAAGATGCGAGAGTACCCGTCCTGATTGTTACGGCGTATAACGATACCGGATATCTGCGTGAATCGATTCGTCTGCGTGTTGACGGATATATCACCAAACCGCTTGACAGTAAAGAGTTTACACAGACGCTGTGGTCGGTTATTTCTCGTATACGTTTGGAGGAGCGTGCGAAAAAGAGTGAATGTTTGCTCAGACAATATCAGAAAACGATTGACATCGCCGCGATTGTTTCCAAAACGGATTTAAAGGGCAATATTACATATGTCAACGATAATTTCTGCAGCATTTCCGGATACAGCGCTTCCGAACTGCTCGGTGCCAATCATAACATTGTCCGTCATCCCGATGTTCCAAAATCGTTTTACAGACGTATGTGGCAACGCATACGTGACGAAAAGCAGATTTGGCACGGGATTATCCGAAATAAAACTAAATCAGGCAAAAGTTATTACGTAAAAAGTACGATTGCGCCAATTTTGGATACAGAGGGGAATATTGTCGAATATTTTGCCGTACGTAATGAAATCACCGATGTGATGAACCCTAAAAAACAGCTTGACGATGCGCTTGCAAATCTCAAAGTGCCGCTTGTGGTCTATCTGAAACTGGAAGATTTCGTGACGCTGGAGGAGTTTTTCGGTAACGAAGAGATTGAACAGATTCAGACCGATATCGCCAGGCATTTGGAAACGTACATGCCTGCGGTATGCGGATTTGAAAAGGTGTATGTACTTGGCAACGGCGAATACGCGATGATCCAGGAGTTGCATAAATGTACCCGCCCGCCGGAGTTTTTGAGTGAAGATTTGCGCCGTTTTCAGGAAGAGGTCAAAAAAAATCCGATCGATATTTTCGGTATCCGTTATGAAATATCCTTCATGATGTCTGTCGTCTATGAAGGGAAGAGTGTGCTGGAGAGTGCAAAGCTGGGAATCAAAGAGCTGGTAAAACGCAAGCAGGATTTTATTATCGCCAACCACTTTGCGAGAATTCGTAAAGATAAAGCGGCAAGAAATATGGAAATCCTTTTGATGGTCAAAGAGGCGATCGCAAACGATAAAATCGTTTCATGGTTTCAACCGATTGTCGATAACAAAACACGCCGGGTTGTCAAATATGAGTCACTGGTACGGCTGATCAATCGAAATGAAGAAGTACTTTCCCCTTTCTATTTTTTGCAAACAGCGCAAAAGGGAGAGTATTACGCACAAATCACCCGTAAAGTGGTCGAAAACTCTTTTGATGCGTTAACACGTACAGAACATACCATTTCATTGAATCTCTCGGTACTCGATATCGAGCAGAGTGCCTTTCGCAGTTTCTTCTATACGATGCTTGAACGCCATAAAGAACATGCTTCCAGACTTGTCATCGAACTCCTGGAAGATCAAAATATTAAAAAATTCAAATTGATCAGACATTTTATTCAGCGTATTAAACAGTACGGTGTCAGAATTGCGATTGATGATTTCGGAAGCGGCTATTCCAATTTCGAACGCCTGATCGATTATCAACCCGATATTCTGAAAATTGACGGAGCGCTGATCCGAAATATTGTCGACGATCCTTATGCACTTTCGGTTGTCAAAACGATCGTGACATTTGCCAAAGAACAGGGGATCGAATTGATCGCCGAGTTTGTCGAAAACGAGGAGATATATCGTATTGTCACCGATCTGGGGGTGGAGTATTCGCAGGGGTATTATTTCGGAGAACCGCGTCCTTTATTTTATGCGAGAGCGGCAGATGTTTACAGCACGCATGAAATCGGACAAAGGAGCAAATGATTTCGGAATATTGCCATTACTTATATACACAACTTCATGAAGTGTTCCCGTTTTCATAAAAAAAAATTATGTCAATTTAAAACTTCCTAAAGATTTTTTGGTTAAAATATAGTTATAAGTTATAATATAAAACATAAAGGACAGGTATGATCAGAAATATACTGGCTATCATAGGCGCTCTTGCAGTGGCAGGATTGATTTTCGCGGGTGTGAAGTTCGGCGGTATGATGTCGCAGGCGGCAAGTCTCGACTCCAAGGCGATGTCTTTATATATGGATATGTTCGGTACGGTACTCAAAACAGGTAACGCAGCGGACGGGATGGTGCGTATCCGTAAAGTGAGTCCGGATGTCAGCAACGACGATATCAAAGATATTATCGAAAGTGTCGCCAGCGACGGAAATATGGCGCTGGTAGGCGATGTGACGATGTTTAACGGAACCCCGCTTCGCGAAGGCGGTCCGAAAACCAAATATACCAGAATCTTCTCGATCTGCAGCCGCCCGATTGCGGACAAATTTCTCAACTATTCTAAAGCATATGGCGCGTTTATGCCGTGTCGTATTATGCTCCGGGAAGATGAGAACGGTGACAGATGGCTCATTACAATGGATATGGGATTGATGATTCACGGCGGGAAGCCGTTACCTAAAGATATGCTGGAAATGGCATTGAGTGTGCAAAAAACGATCTATGATGCACAGGATAAAGCGGCTTCAGGAGATTTCTAATCTTTATTTCACTCCTTTTTTTCCTGCTACTTGACCGGTGACCGCAAAGCGGCACCGGTAATCTCTTATTATTCATGATGTATTCATTTTTTCAGAAATGGTCGTAACCATTTACTAAAGAAACGATTGTAATCGTTTTGTAACCAAAATAGTTTATACTCTTTCCGTAAATCAAAACAGGAGACTATCTAACATGAAAATCAAATCTTTGGCGACACTGGCAATTGCCGCATCGGTCGCGACAACATCACTCATCGCAAGCGAGATTACAGGTCGCGGTGCCTCTTTCCCCGCTCCGGTCTACAAAGAGTGGGCGCAGGCGTACTACAACGCTACCGGCAACAAAGTGACCTATACCGGTACGGGAAGCGGAGACGGTATCAAGTCGATCAAGAAGCGACTGGTCGATTTCGGCGGCAGCGACAAGCCTCTGAAACCCAAAAGCCTCAAAAAACACAAACTCGATATGTTCCCTGCGATTGTCGGTAGTATCGTACTCGCATACAACCTCCCAGGCGTCAAGGATCAGCAACTTAAACTGAGTGAAAAAGCGATCGCGGCGATCTTCAGCGGCAAAGCGAAGTACTGGGATAACGCGCTTATCACCGAAAACAACAAAGATCTCAATCTCCCGCACAAACCGATCAACGTCTGTGTACGTGCCGACGGTTCTGGAACGACCTATAATTTCACTTACTATCTCAACAAGATCGATCCTGCCGATTTCAAACCCAAAAAGAAACTTAACTGGAACGCCAACGTCATCGGCGGTAAGGGTAATCAGGGGGTCACGGCAAACATTCAGCAAAACAAATACTCCATCGGTTACATCGAGTACTCTTACAAACTCAAGTCCGGTCTGCCCGCCGCGACCATCGAGAACAGAGAGCACAAATGGATTGCACCGACGGTATCGTCGTTTCAGGATGCCGCAAAGTATGCGGAGTGGGATAAAAGTAACGACTTTTACGCGGTCATCGGCTATCCGAAAGGGGAGACCTCCTATCCGATCGTAGCGGCTTCGTTCATCCTCCTTCCGGATGAGAAGAAAGCGAAAAACAAAGAGGTCGCCGCATTTTTTGACTGGGCATTTCAAAACGGTGACGAGATTGCCGCAAAACTGGGCTATGTACCGCTTCCGGACGCGACGGTCAAAGATATCCACACCTACTGGAAAGAGAAGGGCATCAAGTAACCCTTATGCACACTTTCGCAGAGTTTCGCTCTGCGAAAGATTTGTTATTTTCTCTGCCGACCGGTTTTAGGGTACGCTTCAGAGGTCGGCAGATATAATACCAAAATTCTAACGACGCTAAAGGGTTTTTCGCATGTTTAACCGCCTTTTCAAACCGTTGAGTCTCTTCTCCGCCTGGATGGTGCTGATCATTCTTGCGGCGATATTCGGCATTCTCTGGTACTACTCCCGCGACGCGATTCATGATTTCGGATTCTGGGACTTTATCACCTCTTCGGAGTGGGAAGTGGGTGAAGATGACGAAGGGGGCGTCTTCGGCGGGCTGATTCCGATTCTGGGAACGCTCTATTCGACACTTATCGCCATGCTCTTTGCGGTGCCGATCGCGATGGGAATCGCGATCTTTCTGACCGAGATCGCGAGTGAATCGCTCAAAGCACCGGTCGGGATCGCGATCGAACTGCTGGCGGCGATTCCGAGTATCATCTACGGTATGTGGGGACTCTTCTACTTTGGACCGATCATTCAGTCACTTTTCGGCGGACAGAGTAACTCGCTTCTGACGGCTGGGCTGGTGCTGGGGATCATGGTCATCCCTTTCATGGCGGCGATCACCCGCGATGCGATGAACACGACTCCCGCGGTGCTCAAAGAGTCCGCCTACGCGATGGGGGCGACGCGTTTTGAGGTGATCAAAGATGTGATCTTTCCCTATGCCAAACGGGGTGTGATCGGTTCGATTATCCTCTCTCTGGGGCGTGCACTCGGTGAAACGATGGCGGTCGCGTTTCTGATCGGCGGTGTCTTTCGCTATCCCGACTCGCTCACACAGCCGACTATCTCGATTCCGGTGCTGCTTGCCAACAATTTCGCCGAAGCGGGTGATCTGGAACTCTCGGCGATGTTCTACATGGCATTGATACTCTTTGGTATCAGCTTCTTCACGATCACACTCGCCAAATTTTTCTTCCTGAGGAGAGAGGCATGAACCGGCTGCTAATCAACAAGCTCATTATGGCGCTTTCGACGTTCGCCGCACTGGTGGGGTTGGGCTTTCTCTTCTGGATTTTGATTACGCTGGGGATCAAAGGGGTAGAGAGTATTAACTGGCACCTCTTCACGACCGATCTGGTCAACAAAGGGCTTCGCAACGTCATCGTCGGGCAGTTCATGCTTGCCGGCATCGCGACGCTGATCGGCGTGCCGCTGGGGATGCTGGCGGGTATCTACATCCGTGAGTACGGTCTCAACTCGAAATTTTCAATCTTCATTCGCAATCTGAGCGATGTCATGATGAGTGCCCCCTCGATCGTCATCGGTGTCTTTATCTACGGACTGTTTGTCGCGCCGTTTGGCGGTTTCAACGGCTGGGCGGGGAGTGTGGCGCTGGCGATCATGATGATTCCCATTGTCGTCAGCACGACCGATTCGATGCTCTCGCTTGTACCCAGAGAGTTGAGGGAAGCGGGGATCGCGCTGGGGGCTTCCAAAGCGCAGGTGATTTTCGACATCGTCCTCAAAGCGGCGAAGATCGGTCTGATCACCGGTATCCTGCTGGCGTTTGCCAGAGTGGTCGGTGAGACGGCGCCGCTGCTCTTTACTTCGGCGAACAACGACTACTTTACCCTCAACATGAACGAGCAGTTCCCCTCGCTGACCGTTTCGATCTATCAGCTTGCAACCTTTCCCGACAAAGTGAGCCAGAATCTCGCATGGGCCGGATCGGTGGTTTTGACCGTGATGGTCCTGATGATCAACCTCACCACACGCTTTATCTTCAGAAAAAGGAAACAGAAATGAAACTGGCGATCGATACGAAAGATTTCTCTTTCTCGTATGCCGGTGCTTCCGCACCTACGCTTAAAAAGATCAATATGCAGATCAAAAAAAAGAAGGTTACCGCTCTGATCGGACCCAGCGGTTGCGGCAAATCGACGCTGCTTCGCTCCTACAACCGTATTCATGACGTCTATCCGGGTAACCGATACGACGGTGAGATACTCCTCTACGATGAGACGGGTGAAAAGAGTGAAAATATTCTCCTCTATAAAAAAGAGAATGAACTGATCCGCCTGCGTCAGCGTGTGGGGATGATCTTTCAAAAACCGACCCCGTTTCCGATGAGCATCTTTGACAATATCGCCTACGGACTTAAACTTGCCGGTATCAAGAGCAGAAGCGAATTGGAGGGGCGTGTCGAGACGGCGCTCAAAGGCTCCGCCCTCTGGGAGGAAGTCAAAGATCGCCTCAAACAGAGTGCCACAGGGCTCAGCGGCGGGCAGCAGCAGCGGCTCTGTATCGCCAGAGCGGTCGCGCTCAAACCGCAGGTACTCCTTTTCGACGAACCCACCTCCGCACTCGATCCGATCTCGACCGGCGCGATTGAAGAGCTGATTCTGGAGCTTAAAAAGGATGTGACCATTCTGATCGTCACCCACAACATGCAGCAGGCGAGCCGCATCAGCGACTACACCGCTTTCATGTATCTTGGCGATCTGATAGAGTATAATAAAACCGACAAGATATTTCTCAACCCCAAAGAGAAGTTGACAGAAGATTACGTAACAGGAAGGTTTGGATAATGTTAGGAAACTACAAAGAGGTGATGGAGAAGACGCAAAAACGGGTGCTGGCACTCGCACATGATGTGCTCAAAGCCTACACACTGACCGTCGAGGCGTCTGAGAAAAAGGATACCGAACTCGCGACGCAGGCGCGCAGCATGCTCAAAGACGCGCATGACCGCAACAACAAGATTGACAACGAGATCATCCGCACACTGGCGCTCTTCTCCCCCGAGGCGAAAGATCTGCGGATCGTGGTTGCTTATTTGAAGATTACGAGCGAGTTGAGTCGTATTGCCGATTATGTGCGCAGTTTTGCCAAAAAGGTGAAGATGCAGATCAGCGGCGAACTCGATATGAGCGCATTGCAAAACGATATGCAATCTTTTCTGGAGAGTACGAAAAAGTCACTCGAAGCGGCGGTCGCATCGATCGAAGCGGACTCCGAAGAGGCGCTGGAAAATCTCTACCGCAAAGTCAATGTCGAAGAGAGCAAATGCGACGATATCGTCTCCATTTTGGAGAAAAATATGCTCCAGCAGATCTGCGTCAATCCCGAAGAGGCGGGCGAGATGGTCGAGTTCCTCAAAGGGATGCGCAAACTCGAACGTATCTCCGATCGAAGCGTAACGATCGTCAAACTGGCATACTTCGCACAAAAGGGCGGTAAACTGAAGCTGTGAGAACGCCGCATATTGTCATTATCGAAGATGAAGAGGATATCCTCGAACTGGAGGAGTATCATCTCCAAAAAGCGGGCTTCAACGTCACCGGATTTCTCTCAACAAAGCGGGTCAAAGCCTTTTTGACGGAAGAGGATGTCGATCTGATGATCGTCGACAGAAACCTCCCCGGCGTGGAGGGGAGCGAATTTGTCGGGGAGATACGCAAAGAGGGGTACGACATACCCGTTATCTTCGTGACCGCCAAAGATCAGGACAGTGATATCGAAGAGGGGTTTTTGCGCGGCGGCGACGACTATCTGACCAAACCCTTCAATATGAACGAACTGGTGCTGCGTGTCAAATCGATCCTCAGACGCACCCAACCCTCGGAAGAAGGGATGTTATGCTACAAAGATCTGCGGCTCGATCTGGATGAACGGCGTCTCTTCATCGGGGAAGAGGAGATCGGGCTTAGCCGTCTGGAGTTCGATCTGCTGCGCTATTTCGTGACGCACAAACATGTCGCGCTGACACGTGACGAACTGCTCGAAGAGGTGTGGGGAGACGATATGCACAAGCAGGAGAAAACGGTCAACGTCACAATCAACCGCCTGCTCAAGAAGATCGACCCCGATAAAAGCAAAAAGTATATCGAACCGGTTCGGGGGATCGGATACAAACTATGCTGAGACTCGATCAGCTCTACTTTCGCAACTTCTCCGTTCTCTTTTTCGCAACACTGATCGTCGTGGCACTTTCGGGCTATTTCGTGCTCGAGCGGCTCGAAGTGGGCAACCACAAGACGATGCTCACCAAGATGATCGACGCATATATTGTCAGTGAAAAGTTTGTCAAAGATCCCGCCTCGCTGATAAAGCAACTCCATGACCGAACCGGCGTACGCATCACGATCATCGATCGCGACGGCAACGTGCTCTATGAGAGCAATCGACCGGTCAAAGGGATGGAAAACCACAGCAACCGCCCCGAAATCCGTGAAGCGCTGGAGAAGGGCATCGGTTCCGCCATGCGCCATTCGGACAGTGTTGATCGCGATTTTCTCTATGTCGCCAAAAAGGATGGCACGCGTTTTGTGCGGATGGCGTATGCGTTGCAGAGTATCCAGGAGAAGTTTTTCCGTTTCTGGCTCAAAGCGATGCTGCTTTTCATTGCGGCGATGGCAGTGGCGTTTTGGCTGGCGATGCGTATCAACCGCCGTATTTCGGAAGATCTGGAGGGGATCGAAACGCGTTTGCAAAACCTGCTCAACAAAAAGTACGATATCTACTTCGATAACAGCGCATGCTGTCTGGAGTTTGACAAAATCTCCCGACGGGTGGAGGAGGTGGGTACCAAACTGCGCAAGCGCGATCGACAGAAAGCGAAATATACCAAAAATCTCAAAGCGCTGACCAAAAAGCAGAGTGATATTATCGCCGCGGTGAGCCATGAGTTCAAAAATCCGATCGCGGCGATCACCGGGTATGCGCAGACATTCAAGGAGGATCGGGAGCTGAGCGAAGCCATACGCACCCGTTTTCTGGACAAAGTGCTCTCCAACGCCCATAAAATCTCGGTCATGATCGATCGGCTCGCACTGGCGATCAAGCTGGAGAATGAAAACTTCACGCCTGAGTTTACGACATTTAGACTCAAGCCGCTGCTCGATGATGTACGTGAAACGCTGCTGCAAAAATACAAAGATCGCGAAATTCGCATAGAGGCGGAAGATATCACGCTTCATGCCGATCGCGGAATGTTCGAAAACCTCATGCTCAATCTGGTTGAAAATGCGCTAAAATACTCCGACGAAGAGGTGGTTGTACGGGTGAAAGAGGGGCGTATCGAGGTGATCGACAGAGGAATCGGCATTGGCAAAGAGGATCTGCAGAAGATCATGAAGCGTTTCTATCGTGTCGATGCACTGACCTGGGACAACTCCATCGGTGTGGGGCTTTATATCGTCAAATATATCCTCAAGCTCCACAACAGCTATCTGGAGATCGAGAGCGAACCGGGTAAAGGTTCGACATTCTGGTTTTCGATCGAAGGGCTTATCGCAAAAAGCGGGAGAGATGAAAGCGAGTCGTGAAGCGGCATTTCTTGCCGCGGTGGAGCAGGAGAAAGACCCCGACTACAGAGCGTGGCTGCTGGCAAACCGCGCCATCTTCGTCACCCGCCCCAGAACCCAGAAAAAGGCGTGGCTCGAAGCGCTCGAAGAGATGGATGAGGGGGCATATGACAGCACCGATGAGGGGCTTGAAGGGGTGGAGATTCACAAAGGGGAGATCTGGTTCGCCGATCTGGACCCCCACGCCAAAGGGAAAGTGCGCCCGGTCGTCATCTGGCAAAACGACTATCTCAACCGTGCCGTGACGCTTGGGATCTACCATCAGATCATTGTCATGCCGCTCAGCTCCAGACTCTACGGCGGGGCGTATCGCTACCGTATCGAAGCGCGCGACAATTTGCCTAAAACGAGTGAAATCGTCTGCAATGCGATCGGATTGGTCGGCAGCAACCGATTGATGCCCAAACGGGGATTGCTGACGAAATTACGACCACATGAAACGGAGTCCGTAACGAAGATTTTGCGAGAGATTACAGGGGAGGTCTCTTCATGAAGAACTATGTTATAATAAGCGTAGCAAACCGAAGGAGTATCGATGGCAGTACCGGAACTGGCACCCCGTTTTACCTATAAAGAGTATCAGCAGTGGGAAGATAGTTGGGAGTTGATCGACGGTATTCCCTACGCGATGGCGCCTGCCCCCTATCCGAAACATCAGAAAATTGTTGCACATGTGTGGAAAGAACTGGACAAAAATCTCGATTGTATTTTCAAAAATGTATGCGAAGTCTATATATCTCCCATCGACTGGAAGGTGAACGAGACCACCGTCGTGCAGCCGGATGTCGCACTTTTTTGTGAACAGACGCAAAAGCAGTATTTTTCCAAAACACCGCTTCTGGTCGTGGAAGTGCTGAGTATGGCGACCGCTTTGAAAGATACGACGACCAAATTTGAACTCTATGAAAGAGAGGGCGTACCGACGTATATTATTATCGATCCGGATACGCAGAGAGCGGAGATTTTTGAACTTCATGAAGGCAAATACCGACGCGTACAAAAGATAGAGCGGGAGGGTGTTTACCGTTTTAAACACAAAGAGTGTGAAACTGAGATAGATTTTCAAAATGTTTTCAGTTGATTGAACTCCCTGAAAAGGTGTTGATTTCACTCAAATGATAAAGCTTTCGTGCAATTAACACTTTTTCAGAAGACGCAATAGTTTATGCTAGATCCACTTCTGCTTTTTGAGCCATTTGAAAATGAGCCAGGCGATCAGTATATTGAGTCCCCAGATGAGAAAGTATCCATATTTCCAGTTAAGTTCGGGCATATTTTTGAAATTCATTCCGTAATTACCGACGATAAAAGTCAGTGGCAGAAAGATCAGTGAAATCGCCGCGAGTCGCTGCATTGCCTGATTCATCCGGTTACTCAGAAATCCCATTAGCAAATTTTGCAGATACCCGGTACGGTCCAGATAGGTTTTGGATTCGTTGATGAGGTAGGAGAGGTGCTCTTTGAGATCAATAAACTCATATTTGAGCGTTTTGCGCACTTCCATCGGAAAGTGGTTGTAGACTTTGTTGACGACATCGTTGGACTGGACGGAGAGCTTCGCGATACGGTTAAGGGTGCGTCTGGCGAAGTAGAGGTGGGTCTGGATCTCTTTTTCCTCTACATCTTCGGCGAAAATCTGATCTTCGATCGCTTCGAGTTTATCATCCAGACTCTCGATGATGTGCATCGTATGGTCGACGATGATATCCAGCACCGTATAGGTAATATATTCGAGTGAATCTTCAGGGCTGAAACGTTTGTAGAGATGAGAGACGACATTTTTGATGATATGTTCGTTTCGGCTCAGAAAGAAGAGTTTGTTTTCAGTAATGATGATTGCGACATTTTCATCGAGATAGAGCAGTTCATCCTCTTCGTCCCGGGTGAAGTACTTTAACACGATCAGTTTGAAACGGTTGTTCTGCTCATACGCGATACTCTGGTCTTCATTATGGATATCTTCCAGAAAAGTCTCCGGAAAATCGTTCTCCTGCAACCAGCGGCTTACGATCGGATTGTTCAGGTGGGTGAAGATAACTTGTTTTTCATCAGGTGTGATGGTGATCGCTTCCTGATAATAGAGTTTGTCGGAAAGAAGATACATTGCCACACGCCCTGTTTTATGAAGTGGTGCAAGTATACCCAAAAAGGGTTTGTAACTCATTGCGTTTGGTCAATTTGGATGAAAAAAGTGCTATGACTTCATAAGATTGCTGAAATCGAGGATAAATTCAGACCCTTTGCCTTTTTGTGAATTGATCTGCAGTGTGATGCCGTACGCTTTACAGATGGTGTTGACGATATCGAGCCCTATGCCGAATCCCCCGCCGATTTCACTGGCGCGTTTGTAGCGTTTGAGGATCTCCGCTTTTTCGGTTTCATCGATGCCGATGCCTTCATCTTTGACACTCAGTCTACCCTCCTTGAGCGTGATCGTGACGGCTGTCTCCGGGAAGCTGTATTTGACGGCGTTGGAGAGCAGATTGTTGATGAGTTTGCGTAAATCGTTCTTGTCCATCGTCATATAGGTCGATTCCATCTCTGTTAGAAGGCGGATTTTTTTACTCTCGGCGATCTCTTTGAAGAAGGCGACGGTTTTTTGCAGCTCTTTTTTTAGATCGAAACGAACCGGGTTTTTGGGAATATGCGATTCGAAGCTGATGTGAGAGAGGGTGTTGTAGATGGTGGCGATCTGTTTGGAACTGATGGAAATATGGCTGAGCAGTTTCTCTTCCGCACACCCCTTTTTTCGCAGCGCCGAAACGCTCATGAGCAGTGCGGTGACGGGTGTATTGATTTCATGGGTCGTATCTTTGATGAAACGGTCCAGCTCTTCGATCCGTTTGCGTACCGGTTTGAGCAGCAGCCGACTCAGCCAGTAACCGATAAAGGCGACAAAGAGCATTGAAATGAAAATCGTCAGGGCGATGAGCAGTTTGAGCTGGTGTTGTTGCAGCGGCAAACGGATATCTTCCGCGACAAGGTAGCGCACGCCGAGTACCGGCTCATCCAGCTTTTTGATTATCTGTACATATTGGGGTTTGACGATCATCGTCCGGTTGAAGTCGATATCGGTGTAGTGCAAATTACCGGAAAGTTGCCGGCGGCTTGTGTCAAAGAGTCCGGTATGGAGTTTGTATCGGGAAGGGGTAAAATGAAAGGGACGATCTTCCATCGCCGCTTTGCGCAAGTCCATTTCGACCATCAGCAGGGTGCTTCGCAGATCGTTTTTGCAAATGTCTTTGGCTTCACTGACCGCCTTGTTGTAGTATAAAACGGCGATTATCCCCATCAAAACGAGTGCCGAAAGGGTATAGATCGCCAGGAAACTGAAAAGCGCGCGTTTTTCTTCACGGTTCAAAGCTATACCCCAGACCCCGTACGGTTTTGATCTTCTCTTTACCCAGATAGTGGCGCAGGTTTTTGATATAGACGCGCAGTGTCGCGTCGGAAGGGGTTTCGTCGAACTCCCAGATATTGTGTATCAACTCTTCAGTCGAGATGACACGTCCCGCGTGGTTCAGAAAATAGCGCAGTATCTGCGCCTCTTTGTGTGAGATGGCGTATCTTTCACCCTTGTTCGTGATGATTTCCCGCCGGTCCAGATGCAGTTTGTGTGTTGCGTCGATCTCCAGAAAACGATCTTGTTCAAGGTTGTAGTGTCTTTTGATGTTGTTGATACGCTCATCCAGCTCTTCAAGTTCGAACGGTTTTTTGATGTAGTCGTCGCAGCCGGCATCGAATCCCGCTTTGAGATGGTTGATATCCTGATAGGCGGTGATGAAGATGGCGGGGGTGTTGTTTTGATAGGCGCGAATCTCACGCAACAGTTCGATACCGCTTTTATACGGAACGTTGATATCGAAGATGAAAAGATCGTACCGGTCGTTGTCGATTTTTTCCAGTGCACTTTTTGCATCCATACAGAGATCGGTTTCGTATCCCGCCTCTTTCAGATGGTCGTAGATCAGATCGGAAAGAATCGGATCATCTTCGAGCAACAAAATCTTCATACCGACACCTTTTTTGCAGATGAAGATATTGTACCCGATTTTTGTGTAAAGGGTGTGTAGCTTAGTTTATTTCAGATATCGTCGCGATAGACATCGGTAATATCGAAGTCGTAGTCGGGTTCGATGACCGGAACCTGTTCCAGTTGTTTCGGGTCGACCTGTTTCTCTTTCAGATTGTACTCTTTTCCCTGGTAGAACTTTTGCTCTTTGGCATACTTTTTTTCTCGTTCCATTTGTGCCTTGATCGCTTCCTGTATCGCTTTGGAAGTTGCATTGACCTCTTTGTGCGATTTCGGTGCACTCTCTTTCGCAAACAGGGGCAATAATAACAAACAGGAGAATAAAACCTTTAACATAACTAACTCTTATTAAATTTATTATCAAGTGTAATTATACCAAAAATGCATTCTCTTTGTAAAGGGGAAAAACCGGGCGTTTTTCTGTTTGTTTGGGTATAATATTCTCTAAAATGATCAGAACGGAGAGATATGATGCGAAAGATTTTGTTGATTTTATGGCTGGCTGCGGGGACGTTGTGGAGCGGTACAATCACCGTAGCCGCCGCCGCGAATGTTACCTATGCGATGGATGCACTCAAAAAAGCCTTTCATGAACTGTATCCGCAAATCGATCTGCAGGTGACGATCGCAAGCAGTGGTAAACTGACGGCGCAGATACGCCACGGCGCGCCTTACGATCTCCTTTTGTCGGCAGATATGAAATTTCCGCAGGCGCTTTTTCATGAAGGGCTTGCCGTGACACGTCCGCTGGTGTACGCACAGGGGAGTCTGGTACTGCTCTCGACACGCAAACTGCCGGTTGAAAAGGGACTTGCAGTTTTGAAAGATTCCCGTGTCAAACGTATTGCCGTCGCCAATCCGAAAACGGCACCCTACGGGATCGCGGCGGAGCAGGTCTTGCGTCACAGCGGCTTGTACGATACGCTCAAACCCCGTTTTATTTTCGGAGAGTCCGTCGGGCAGACGTTGACTTACGCGCTTAAAGCGGCGGATGCCGGACTTGTCGCCAAATCGGCGCTGATGAGTCCGAAACTGGCGTATCTGAAAAAAGGAGAAGCGTGGATCGATCTCGACCCTTCACTCTATACGCCGATCGATCAGGGAATCGTTTTGCTTAAACGTGCGGAGCGAAACAGTGATGCGGCTGCGTTTTTTGCCTTCATGTTCACCAAAAAAGCGCGATCGATTCTGAAAGCGTACGGATACCAGCTCCCGTGAACCGTTTCAGGGCAACGATCGAACGGGTCGAAAAACGTGGGGAGCTTCAGGCGTTCGATCTGCGTTTTGAAGATGTGCCGCTTCGGATGTTTTGTCTGCAGACAGCCTTTGCGCCAAAGCCCGGCGCAGAGGTAGTTGTCGGTGTCAAACCGACGCAGGTGATGGTTGCTAAAGGGTGTCATAAAGGTCTGGGGTGTCAGAATCGGATCGAAGCGGTTGTCGATTCGATAGCGCGGGGGGAACTGTTGTATAATCTTACACTTTTGTACCGGAAAGAGAGGTTTGAAGCGGTGGTCTCCAAAGAGTCGGTGAAGGATCTGAAACTTCATGAAGGGGACAACGTTACCCTCTTTTTCAGTGAAAGCGCGCTTTTTATCGCGGAGGTGTGCGGTGATTGAAAAACTACTTGCGATCGACTGGACACCCTTTTGGCTCTCGTTCAAGCTGGCGGGATTGACCGTGGTTGTACTTTTTATCGTGAGTTTGCCGTTGGCGTGGTTTCTGGCGCGAACCGATTCGCGTTTCAAACCTTTTCTGGAAGCATTGACCGCAATGCCCATTGTCCTGCCGCCGTCGGTGCTCGGATTTTACATTTTGGTACTGCTGGCGCCCGACAGTCCGGTCGGTACCTGGGTTGAAAAGTGGCTGGGGATCAAACCGCTCTTTTCGTTTCCCGGACTGGTGATTGCCAGCTGTCTCTACTCTTTTCCTTTCATGGTGCAACCGTTGCAAAGCGGTTTCGAAAGTCTGAACAAACATATGCTCGAAGCGGGATACGTTGCCGGCAAAAGCGAAATGTCGGTGCTTTTTCGTATTGCGTTGCCCAATATCAAACCCGCATTACTGACTGCGCTTATTGTAACGTTTGCCCATACGGTCGGGGAGTTCGGTGTTGTGCTGATGGTTGGTGGAAGTATTCCGGGTGAGACGAAAGTCGCTTCGGTTGCCATCTATGAACTGGTCGAGGAGATGGACTATGCCACGGCGCATATCTATGCAGCGGTGATGGTGGGTATCAGCTTTCTGGTGTTGCTCGGGGTCTACCTTTTTAACCGCAGACACCGTAAGAAGATCGGAGCGTTCGGTTCATGATCACGATCGATTTGCAAAAACGGCTCCACGGTGCTGACGGAGAGATGCAACTGAAAGTGTCGCTGACGATCGAAGAGGGGGCGTTCGTGGCGCTGGCGGGAGAGAGCGGCAGCGGGAAAACGACCCTGCTGAGGATTCTCGCCGGACTTGAAACGGCGGAGGGGACGATCCAGGCGGGAGAGACGACCTGGTTATCCGGTACCAAAGCCGTGCCGCCCCAAAAACGCAGGATCGGATTTGTTTTTCAGGATTACGCGCTTTTTGCAAATATGAGCGTCGAAGAGAATCTGCTTTTTGTGCGAAAAGATCGGGAACTGGCGCGGCAACTGCTGGAGATGACCGATCTTGTCGCTTTGAGAAATCGGCTGCCCGCGACACTCAGCGGCGGGCAGAAACAGCGTGTCGCTCTCTGTCGCGCGATGATGAACCGACCGCAACTCCTTTTGCTGGATGAACCCCTCTCCGCGCTTGATCCCGCAATGCGTCAAAAATTGCAGCAGGAGATTTTGAAACTTCATGAAATGTTCGGTACGACGACGATCATGGTCAGCCACGATCCGAGCGAAATCTACCGTCTCGCACAACGCGTCGTGGTGCTGCACAGAGGAAAAGTCGTACAGGACGGTATACCCAAAGAGATTTTGCTGCGTACCGACGGTTCTCAGAAACTTTCATTTGAAGGGGAACTGCTGGAGATTTATCGTACCGATGTCGTTTTTGTCGCGGTGATCGCGATCGGACAGCAACTGGTCGAAGTGGTCATCGGCAGTGAAGAAGCAAAACGTCTCAAACCCGGGCAAATCGTGCGTGTCAGTACCAAAGCTTTTCATGCAGTCGTTACACCTGCAGATTCGGGAAAATGTTAGCGGTTAAAATAGTTCATGAAGGCAAAAATGCCTTCATGAAGTCTCCTTTTATCTCAGTTTTGTCCTCACAATTTTCACCGCTTCAACCATATTTCGAAGGCTCGGTTTGACCTCTTCCCATTTGCGGGTTTTCAGACCGCAGTCGGGGTTGATCCAGAGTTGCTCTTTTGGGAGTACTTCGAGCAGCGCGTAGATCTGTTCGACGATCTCTTCGACACTGGGAATGCGGGGCGAGTGGATGTCGTAGACACCCGGTCCGACCTCCTGTTTGTAGCCGTGTTTTTTGAAGATTTTGAGCAGTGCGTTGCCGCTTCGGGCGGTTTCGATCGAGATGACGTCGGCATCCATCGCTTCGATGGTGTGGATGATGTCGTTGAACTCGCTGTAGCACATGTGGGTGTGGATCTGTGTCTCGGGGCGTGCTTTGGAGACGGCAATCTTGAAGTCGCGCACCGCCCATGCTTCGTATTCGGGGATATTCTCTTTTCGCAGCGGATACCCT
>WGAE01000055.1 GCA_015489185.1 Campylobacterales bacterium | reverse complement strand
TTTTCTATCTGTTGCGGCAGATCGCTTTTGTTGATCGCGACAATCAACGCTTTTTCTTCTCTGTTTTGTCGTAACAGTTCCATGATCTCTTCGTCGTCGCTGTCAAGCGGTCTGCTGCCGTCAAAAAGCGCGATGACCATATCGGCGCTTTCGACGGCTTTGATCGTGCGTTCGATGCCGATTTTTTCGATTGTGTCGCTGCTTTCACGAATGCCGGCAGTATCGACGATTTTGACCAGATGGGTGCCGATTTTGATCTCCTCTTCGATTGTGTCACGTGTGGTGCCGGCAATGTCACTGATGATGGCGCGTTCGTAATGTAGCAGTGTGTTCAGAAGGGAGCTTTTACCGACATTCGGTTTGCCGATGATCGCCACTTTAAACCCTTCGAGCAGCCCTTCTCTGCTTTTGCTTGCTTCGAGTGTTCGTACAATTTCCCGATCGATCACTTCAAGTTTCTCTTCGATCTGTGCCTGCAGCGTTACGGGCAGATCCTCTTCAGCATAATCAATATTGACTTCAATGTAGGCAAGGATTTCGACCAGTTGGTCGCGCAGATTTTCGACATACCTTTTTAGCTCCCCTTTGAGTTGTCTGGAGAGAAGTTTTGCGGCATCGAGACTCTTGCTCTCAATCAGTCCGGCAATCGCTTCGGCTTTGGTCAGATCTATCTTTTCATTGAGGACCGCTCTTTTGGTAAATTCACCGGGATTGGCAAGGCGTGCGCCTTGTGCTATGCAGGTATCGACAATGCGTTGCGCGGTGATGATACCGCCGTGGGATTGAAATTCGACGACATCTTCGCCCGTGAAGCTGTGGGGTGCCCGAAAATAGATGACGATCGCTTCGTCGATCAGTCTGTTGTCGGTGTCGTAGAGGTTGCGTAGATGTGCATAGCGTGGATTGAAGGGGCGCTCATGAACAATCTTCTGTGCGATTGTGTACGCATCGGGACCGCTGAGACGCACGATGGCGATGCCGCCGACGCCGCGCGGTGTCGCGACGGCACAGATAGTATCGTTGCTCATGAATCCCTTTTATAGTCGTTGACGACGATCACTTTTTTACCGTTTTTGAGGGTGCGGATCGCGACATATTTGTCGGGATAGCGGCTGCGTAGATTCTCAAGTGCGAGTTTGACCAAAATACCGTCGAGCGGCTTGGTTTGTGCCCTGCCCCCCTCTTCCACTTTCTGTTTGAAAAAGTTTTCGATATAGTTGTCGATCGCCTCTTTTTGTGTTTGTAAAAATGCGGCAATCTCCAGGGTTGCCGGGAGGTTGTATTTGACTTTGATCCAGTTATGGATCATGTAGGAGAGGGCTTTGTAGCGGTACCCCTCTTTGCCGATCATCAACGCGGCATCTTCGCCGTCGAGTGTGATCAAAACTCCCTCTTTTTCGTCATATTCGACCGATTTAACGTAAGCGTCGAAACAGCTGTTTTCAAGGAGTTTTTTCATCCCCTCGTGGATCTCCTGCAGCACCCGTTCACTCCCCTGCCCTTTAGAGGGGTGTTTTCGGACTGCACGCGTCTCTTCTTTGTTTCGTTTTCTGGCGTTTTTATGCGACGCGTTGATGATCGCGTCTTTGGCGAAAAAACCGAAAATGCCTCTGCTGGGTGCCTGCAAAATTTCGATGTCGATATCGACAACCGAACAGTCAAGTGCCTGGGAGGCTTTTTTATACGCCTCTTCCAGTGTCGGTGCGACGATTTTAACCATCTGTCACCCCTCTTTTTTCGCCGCTTTCTCTTTTGCAAAGAGTGAGTTGACGTAGTACTGCTGTGCGACGCCGAAAAGGTTGTTGACAAACCAGTAGAGCGTCAGACCTGCCGGGAAGGTTACGAAGAAGAACATAAAGATCAGCGGCAGGAACTTCATGATCTTCTCCTGCATCGGATCGGTATAGTTGGTCGGTGTGATGTGCTGTTGCCAGAACATTGTCGCCGCCATCAGTATCGGTAGAATAAAGTACGGATCCATCGCCGAAAGGTCATGAATCCATCCGATCCATGGTGCGTGCTTGAGTTCGACGGCGTTGAGCAGAACCCGATAGATCGCGAAAAAGACCGGGATTTGCAGCAGCATCGGCAAACACCCGCCCATCGGGTTGGCGTTATGTTTTTTGTAAAGCTCCATCATCTTGGCGTTCATTTTTGCCGGATCACCTTTGTATTTTTGCTGGATCTCCTTGATCTTCGGTGAAAGTTCTTTGAGACGGTTCATCGAGACCATTCCCTTGTAGGTTAGCGGGAAGAGTACGAGTCTGAGCAAGATAGTGATAATGACAATCGCCCATCCCCAGTTGCCGACAAAGTTGTAGATGCTTTTGAGCAGCAAAAAGAGCGGTTTGGAGAGGAACGTGAAAAATCCGTATTCAATAATATCGGTCAGTCTCGGATCAATCGATTTGAGTTTATCGTACGCTTTGGCACCCGCATAGCCGTGTACCGTGAAATCACTGCTGCCTTTGACAAACGGAAGCGGGTCGTTTTTGGCATCTTTGCTGATGTAGACATCCAGTCCGGTGTCGAAGTTGAAAAAAGCGGTTGTAAAGTAGCGATCGACCGCCGCGACAATGTTTGCCTTCAGAAAGACTTCGTTCCCTTTCGCGTCACCGTCTTCGATTGTTTCGATCGTACCGTCGGCTTTGCGAATCAGCACCCCTTTGAAGGTATACATATCCGCTTTCAGAGCGGGGCGAAATCCGGGACTGACGTAGTACTCGACCGGTTTGTCAAGCAAAATCTGCAGATCGTAGGTGCCGTCCGGTTTGATCGTGATCTTTTTGGTGACGGTAACGGCAGAGAGTTTTTGTGTCAGTGTCAATATTTTGGTTTCGTTTTGCGTTACAATTTTGGATTGATCGGCGGTATAGGGAGTTTTGAAGGCTTCTTCATTCAGTTTTGGATCGCTGAAGCGAATTTCAAGCGGTTTGACCGGTGCGTCTGGTGAGACGAGGTTTGGAAGCTTGCCGTCGGCCTCCTTGAACTTCTCGATCAAGACTTCATATTTGGCGATCCGTCCCAGCGAATCGATATACATATGGTAGTCGTTCGTATGTACTTCGGCAATCGTATCCGCTTCGATTGCTTTTGTCACGGGCGCTTTTGCGGCAGAGGATGCTGAAGCGGCTGCAGGTGCCGGAGCCGCTGCAGCGCTCTTTTGTGCGGCGGGTGCCTGTGTGGTGTTCGTCGCAGCGGTTTGCGCGGTTGTCGCGTTCAGATCGGAGAGAGGCGGTTTGGGAAGCATGAAATCATAAACTACGAAAAATAGAAAACTAAGCACAATCGCCAGCAGCAGGCGTTGTTGTTGCGTCATGTTGTCAAGCAAAGTCATTTCCTTTTGAACGATTTGATCAGATAAAACGTGTTGTCCGTTTTGGGTACAAACCAGAATTTTACAACACGCTTATTTTGATTTGCGTTATGATAGCAAACTCTCTTGAAATTTAAGTTCTTTTTTACAACCGGATAGTCGATTCCCCCGGGAAAAAGCTGATTGCAGCGCAGTATCCGAAGCAGTGTCTGGACAAAAGCTTTGTGAAGCGCGTTTTGCTGAAATTGCCAGCGCGCATATTCCGAACAGGTTGGATAGTATCTGCATGAACCGAATCCCAGCACGCTCAGAAACTTTTGGTAGAAGTCGAGCAGAAGCAGCAGACTCTTTCTCATACAGTTTTGAGCGCTCCCAGTTTTTTCAGTGCGTAGCGCATATCCTGTTCGACGCGCTTAAAGTCGGCGTTGAGGATCTCCTTTTTCGCAACGAAAATATATGTCCCCTCTTCCAGTCTGTCACTCAGTTTGACAAACGCGGCGCGCAGACGCCTTTTGGCGAAATTGCGCGCAACGGCGTTACCGATCTTTTTACTTGCCGTGAAACCAACATGATGTCCTTTGCCGCTTTTGTAGAAGATAACGGCTGTCGTGACATATTTTTTGGAGGCGTGGTTGTAGAACCAGGCAAAGGCTTTGCCCGATTTGAGTGTCTGAAAATTTTTTAGACCGCTAATCTTTTTCTGCCTTTTCTGCGGCGTGCGTTGATAAC
>WGAE01000054.1 GCA_015489185.1 Campylobacterales bacterium | reverse complement strand
GCTTAATCGAAAAAATCTATAATAAGCTTATCGGTAGAGAAATAATCAAAAGGAATAATTATATGCCGTATGTGATCTTTTTATATGCATTGTTCGGGTATATCGCCTCTTTGGTGACGTTGACCTATTTAATTTTCTGGGTCTACGGCTGGGATTTCATGAAGTATAGTGTCGACAGACCGGTTATTGCGCTTGAGGGCAATCCGTTTATCATCGATCTGGTGCTTTTACTGCTGTTTGGCGTACAACACTCATTGATGGCGCGGGAGTCGTTCAAAAAAAGGTTCATGAAGCACTTTTCGCCTGCAATGATTGCGGCGACGTACGCGACTGCTTCCTCTGTGTGTCTGGTTTTGATCTTTCTTTTCTGGCAGCCTGTGGAGGGAATAGTGTGGGCATTTCATGAAGGTGTTGGGTATTGGGTTTTGAGCGGTTTGTATGTTTTTGGGTGGGTTTTTGCGTTTATCGCGACTTTTATCATTGATCATTTCGCACTTTTCGGGTTGCGTCAGGGATATCGTGAACTTAGAAATATCCCTGAACCAAAGCCTGTTTTTCAAGTGAAATTTTTTTACAAATATGTCAGACATCCGATTCAGGCGGGTACATTGGTGGGATTGTTCAGTGCACCTGTCATGAGCTATTCTCATTTGTTGTTCGCTGTGGGAATGGGGATTTACATTCTCATCGGACTTTGGTTCGAAGAGAGAAGTTTGACGGCGCTTTTCGGTGAGTCGTATGAAACTTATCGGCGTACAACACCGATGCTCATTCCTTTTTTACGCTTCTGAATACACACGCACTACACGCTTTTTGCTTACAATACGGCAGGAGTGTTTATATGAGAGAGTTATATGCGGAAGTAGCGGTTTTGTTCGGGTATATGCGGCATATTGTGTTACTTGTTGCACGATGGTTGCTTGCGTACGGTTTTTTACAACCTGCAATGATGAAACTCAACGATTTACCGGGTACGGAACGTTTCTTTCAGAGTCTGCATATTCCGTTTTATAACTTTTTTGCACACCTGGTTCCGATGATTGAAGCGTCGGGTATTGTTTTGCTGGTATTCGGTTTGTTTACGCGTATTATTTCACTGTTTCTGGCGGTCATCATGATCACGGCGATTGTACTGGTGCACTGGTCCAACGGCTTCTCCGTGGCAAACAACGGGTTTGAAATACCGCTTTACTATTTTCTTTTTGCATTGATTTTTATGGCTTTCGGTCCGGGAAAATATAGCCTCGATTACTTTATTTTCAAAGAGGAGCGGGAATGACCAATGAGATGATGCTCTCCTATTTTCATACCATTTCCGACGACTGGAGTATATTGGCGGAGATATTTGCTGTCGTTGTGTTGGCGATAATGGCGGGAGTCGCGTTTTACGATCGCTATATCCAGCGTGAAAACCAACTGCTTATTAACTTTCCGTTGGTGGGAAGATTGCGCTATCTTTTTTACATGATGCGTTCTCCGATGCGTCAGTATTTCGGTGATGAAACCTTTTTCGATGCCTTTGAAAAACTGGTTTGGGTCAACAAAGCGGCATCGCATAAACCGCTTTACTTTTCATTCGCTCCGACAAAGCCGTTTGCCAATGCGAAAGTATTGTTCAAACATGCCAATTTTGTCAAAGAGGTGTCGGAAGTGCAGAAGCGGTTTTCCGTCGTGTTTGGACAGGAGCGTCCGAATGCTTTTGTCTCGCGAAGTATCATAGGGCGTTCGGCAATGAGTGACGGTGCCATTTCTCCTGAAGGTACACGTGCGTTTGCAAAAGGTGCGTTTTTGGGAGGTTTTCCGATCAATACGGGGGAGGGAGGTTTGACGTCGAATTTTTTGACGACGCTTCGCTATTGTGACTGTGACGATGCCTATTTGCAAAAGCGTGAGGGGACCTGGTTTGCAAAAGGGGTGTATCGATTGTTGTGTATGTTGATGAACCGTGAAATTGCGGAACGTGTTTATCGACAAATGGTAGTGCGTCAAAAAGATCGGGGCACATTTATATTTGACGACCAAAAGCGCTGTTTTTTTCGTATAGACTGGGAGAAACCGCTTGCGTTGTTTCCCAAAGAAGTGCCGCAAAGTCTCCCAGATATCGTTTTTCAAATAGGAAGCGGTTTATACGGCGTGCGAGATGCAAACGGCTCATTTGATCCTGATCGTTACCAAAAAGTGATGCGTTTTTGTCGTATGACCGAGATCAAACTTGCTCAAGGTGCTAAACAGACAGGTGGGAAGTTGCTTGCAAGGAAAGTGACCGAAGATATTGCCTACTATCGGGGTGTACCGGCGTATCAGGATCTGATCAGTCCAAATCGATTTCCGTATGCGCAGGATGAAGAGAGGTTGTTTGATTTTATCGAAGAACTTCAGCAACTTTCAGGTAAACCGGTCGGTTTCAAAATTGTCGTGGCATCGGAAGCGTCGTTCGATCAGTTCGCGCATGCGCTGCAGAAACGACTGGAAGCGGGAAAGCGTATTGCGGATTTTGTTACGATCGATGGCGGTGACGGTGGTTCCGCTACCGCGCCGCTGGAGATGATGAGCCGTATCGGTTTGCCTGCGGCTGAGGCGGTGCGTATTGTCGATTCGGTGCTAAGAAAAAGAGGATTACGTGAGCATATCAGACTGATTGTCAGTGAAAAAGTGTTGACACCGGATGATGTGGTAGCGTTTTTATGTGAGGGAGCGGATTTTGTCAATATCGCGAGGGGTTTCATGATCTCAGCAGGTTGTATTCGTGCCAGAGAGTGCAGCGGTGCCAACGGCAGGGATTGTCCCGTCGGACTTGCAACGATGAATCCCTCCAAACGGAGTAAATTTTTGGTAGAACAAAAGGCGCGTGCGGTGGCTGCCTACCATCGTGCTTTGCTTGAGGGAGTGAGTACGCTTTTGGCAGTGATGGGGAAAAAAGATATAACGCAGTTGGAAAGGGAAGATTTGATCCCTCTCCGACATTGCTGAGTTTTATGCGGTCATCTTTTCAACCGCTTCGAGCATCAGTAAGCCCGCTTCGTTGACACTGTTTTTACCGAGATATTTGGCTTCTCTGGCGGCGATGTACGCCTTTTCGAAACTCTCTTTGCTTAGTCCGCTTTTTTTGATCGCCTCTTTGATATGCTTGGGCAAAATTCTGATTTTTCGCTCTTTGACGTACATCGTACCGCTTTGAGCGACCGCTTTGACGACACGGTAGATGATCGGATTGATCGGCGCGCCGAATCCTCCAGGAACACCGCTCATCGCTTTGTCCATCATCTCTCCGTATTCGGTTTCGACGATATGTCCGTCCGCCAGTACATCGATAAAGCCTTTCGCTTCCAGTTTGTCGACTGCTTCTAGCAGGTGCATTGTTTCGATTTCGCCTTTGTTCTCTGTCAAGTCAGTGATAGAGACACCGTTTTGTGGAACCTGTTTGAAGATCTCCATTTCATACTTTGTCATAAAGGGTTTCTTCGGTGTTTCGGCGAGCTTTTCGTAAAGTAGACCGGATTGTGTCGCTTCAAACGTTCCGAGGATACGTTCTTTGCGTGCCTCTGCAATCCACTCACCGTTTGGTGCGTCGAAAATTTTATTGGAGATCGAAAGTGTTTTAACGGAGCTGGAATGGATCGTTCGTTCGTCTGTCGTTTGATCTTCGAGGACTTTGTGTCCGTTTTCGGTCAGGTAGTAGACGGTCTTTCCGTTTTCGTCGATACCTTCATAGATGAGTCCAAACGCTTCGAGTGTGTACAGATAGGTGTGCAGGTCGAAGTTGTTTTCGAACCATTCGATCGTATTTTTGGCTTCTGCGAATTTCGAAGCGATTTCACGCTTTTTCAGCGGCATTTCATCAAGTCTCTTGCCGTACTTTTCGATCAAATGTTTGTATTCACGTACTTTACGATCGACAAGCTCTTTTTTGATCTCTTCCAGCGTCGGTTTTTCTTCAGGATTTTCCGGTACTTTCTCTTCCCAGATTTTCTGAATCGTTTTGAGCGTCAGAATCTCTTCCTTGTCGATCGCGAATGTTTTCAGCGGTCGATCTGTCCGGTCTTTGTAGAGTCGGTAGACCTCCAGCGCTTTTTCTCCGCCGCTGCTGAGATTTTCGATATCTTCGACGTAACCGAGACTCTCCAGTTGTACCAGTGTATCCAGGTCGACCTCTTCGCCGTCTGCCACTTTGGCAATATTTTCAAGAATCGACAAGTCGAGCACACTCCCTTCACTCGCCCAGCCACCGCAGGAGAGTGTCTCTTTGACAGCCTGTCCCAGACCGGTAAAAGTATAATACTCCCCTGCCGGGACCGAGTAGGCGATCAGACGCATCGCTTCAAGCAGATCTTTACGGTTTCCTTCAACAGGCAGGTAGTGTGCATCGGTCGGTCCTGTGGGTGCTTTACGGATATATTCAGCGAGTTCGGCGTCAATCACAAGTTCGGGCTGGATTTGATGATAGACTTCATGAAGTGCGATAGCTGCTTCCGTCAATTTACCCTCTTTGGCAAAACCCCTTTTACTAAGCGGTTCATCTGAGATAGGAGTTGTGTGGTTTTTACTATTGACGGCGTCGTCGATCATGACCATCACTTCACTGCTGATCCATTTGAAATTCTCTTTCCAGTTATCATAATCGACGGTATCCGCTTTAGCATTTTGCAGGATTTGTGCCAGCAGTGTACCGCCGTAGGTAAGTTCGACTTCCGCAGGAATCGGATAGTGTACAATACCACTGAGATTTAGTTCTTCAACGACTTCTTTGTTGAGATTTTTGATATCGGTTAAATGTTTTTTGCCGTCAGCAAGTTCAAAAATAATATCGGCTGCTTCTTTTTTGACAATCATTGTCACTCCTTCTTTTGTTTTGGAAGGATTTTACGCTTTTGGGCGAAAAAAGTCTGCTACCTAGGTATCAGTTTTCGAGAAAAATTGCGTCCTTTTGACTAAAGTTAGAAAAAATCTGTTTAGTTTCTCTATAAAATGTTACATTATGTAACAAAATATTGCTATAAATTAAAATAATTTAATAAAAATAAATATATTTAT
>WGAE01000053.1 GCA_015489185.1 Campylobacterales bacterium | reverse complement strand
CATCTATGCTGCTATAGCATTTTCAGCAGATATCATTAAAATGGAAGAGCCGCTTGCAAGTTAAAAAAATTGTTGCAGATGAGAATATAGACTTTTTTATCATTAAAAAACTGAGAATCAGAACCACTGGATAGCTCCACAATCATGGCAAAATTCAAACTCAAAAGCGACTTTCAACCGGCGGGCGACCAACCGCAGGCGATCGATAAACTGGCAAATTCTATATTGAAAGGAAACCGTTATCAGACACTGGTAGGGGTGACGGGCAGCGGCAAGACCTATACGATGGCGAAAATCATCGAAAAGGTGCAGCGTCCGACGCTCATTATGACACATAACAAAACGCTTGCCGCACAGCTTTACAGTGAATTCAAGCACTTTTTCCCGGACAATCATGTCGAATATTTCATCTCCTATTACGACTACTATCAACCTGAAGCGTACATCCCCAGACAAGATCTATTCATCGAAAAAGACAGCTCTATCAACGAAGAGATCGAGCGTTTGCGGCTTTCGGCAACCGCTTCACTGCTAAGTTACAACGATGTCATATGCATCGCTTCAGTGTCGGCAAACTACGGGTTGGGTAATCCTCATGAATATAAAAAGATGGTGCAGATTCTCGAGGTGGGCAGTGAACTGAACCAAAAAGAGTTGCTGCTTCGGCTGGTTGATATGGGCTACCGTAGAAACGATACCTATTTCGATCGCGGCGATTTTCGGGTCAACGGTGATGTGATAGACATCTATCCCGCATACAGTGACGAAGAGGCGATTCGTGTGGAGTTTTTCGGAGACGAGATCGAGTCGATCTACTATTTCGACGCATTGACCAACAAAAAGACCGCAGAAAAAGAGAAGGTGATTATTTATGCGGCGAACCAGTTCATTGTCGGGCAGGATCGGCTCAAAATTGCGATCAAAGAGATCGAGGAAGAACTGGCTGAGCGCCTGGCTTTTTTTCAAAAAGAGAACAGAATGGTCGAGTATCAGCGTCTGAAACAGCGTGTCGAATTTGACCTTGAAATGCTGCAGGCGACCGGTTCATGTAAGGGTGTCGAAAACTACGCCCGCCACCTGACCGGAAAAAAACCGGGAGAAACCCCCTATTCGCTTTTTGACTATTTCGAAACGATGGAAGAAGATTATCTGGTCATCGTCGACGAGTCGCACGTCAGTCTGCCGCAGTTTCGGGGAATGTATGCGGGAGATCGCAGCCGAAAGGAGACGCTGGTAGAATACGGCTTTCGTCTCCCCTCCGCACTCGACAACCGACCGCTGCGTTTTGAAGAGTATATCGACAAAGCGCCGGCTTATCTCTTCGTCTCTGCCACCCCGGCACAGCTGGAACTTGATCTCTCCAAAGAAAACGTTGCCGAGCAGATCATCCGTCCGACCGGTCTGCTCGATCCGGAGGTAGAGATACTCGACAGCGATACACAGGTCGAACGTCTTTATGACGAAATCAAAAAAACCGTTACCCGAAACGAACGGGTTTTGATTACCGTTCTGACCAAAAAGATGGCAGAAGAGCTGAGCCGCTACTACATCGAACTGGGACTCAAAGTCAAATATATGCACTCCGACATCGATACAATCGAGAGAAACCAGATCATTCGCGCCCTGCGGCACGGAGAGTTCGATGTGCTGATCGGCATTAACCTGCTGCGTGAGGGACTTGATCTGCCGGAAGTTTCTCTGGTCGCGATCCTTGATGCGGATAAAGAGGGTTTTTTACGAAGTGAAACCTCGCTGATCCAGACGATGGGACGCGCCGCAAGAAACGCCAACGGACGGGTGCTGATGTTTGCCAAAAAGATCACCCCTTCAATGCAAGCCGCAATCGATACTGTCAAATACAGACGCGAAAGGCAGATCGCGTTCAATCGCGAACACGGCATCACCCCCACCACGGTCATCCGTAAAATGGATGAAAATCTTCGCATCGAAGAACATGGTGAGATCTACGAAAAAAAACGCAAAGAGAAGATACCGCCCTCCGAAAAACAGAAGATCATCAAAGAGCTCAAAACGAAAATGCTCAAAGCCGCCAAAGACCTGGAATTTGAACTTGCGGCAAAATACCGTGACGAAATCGAAAAAATTAAAAAACTTTAAGCACGGTTTATCTGTACGTGAGCCCTGCGCTGAGCAGAACTTAGCGTTAGCGTAGTCAAATGGGCTTTGCTCATTTGGCGTAAACAGAATGAAATCGAAAAGATTAAAAAGCTCTAAGCCAAAAAATAAAAATATTATGATAAAATACCACTAAACTTTACCTTTAAGGATTTAGCGGTGCCGGATTTAAACGACAAAACGCTCTACATCAACCGGGAACTCTCATGGCTGAAGTTCAATACCCGGGTATTGTACCAAAGCAAGAAAAAAGTGAAACCTTTGCTTGAGCGTTTGAAATTTATGGCGATCTACTCGACCAATCTTGACGAATTTTATATGATCCGCGTTGCCGGCCTCAAACAACTCTACTCCGCCCGTTTCATCTCATCGGGTATCGACGAGATGACCCCGCTCGAACAACTCGAAGAGATCAGAAAATATCTTCATGAAGAGCAAAACGATTTGGAAGAGAGTTATCGTGAAGTAACCCGGGCACTGGCACATGAAGGACTCTATATTCAAGAGTTTAAAGATCTCCCTCCTGAGTTACAGAAGTACGCGGGTGAGTTTTTTTATGAAAATATCTTTCCGGTTATCATTCCCATCGCCATCGACGCCACACACCCCTTTCCGCCGCTAAACAATCTGAGCCTCTCGCTGGCGATCAAACTCAGGGACAATACAGATGATCATGAAATTAAATTTGCAATGATCCGTATCCCAAGGCTCCTGCCTCGATTTGTACATCTTGCCAAAGGGATCTACATCACTATCGAGTCACTCGTACGTGAATATATTGAAGATATTTTTCCCGGATATGAAGTGATCTCCTCAACACTCTTTCGCGTCACCAGAAACGCGGATATCGTTATCGAGGAAGAAGAGGCGGATGACTTTATGGAGATTATGCAACAGGGGCTGCGGCTTCGTCGCAAGGGTGCTTTCGTGCGTCTTGAAATTGAACGCGGTTGCGACAGTGAACTGCTCGATTTTCTCAATACCTACCTCAAAATCAATCCCAAAGATATCTACGAATACGCCATACCGCTCAATCTGGGCGCCCTTTGGGATATTGTCGTAGACAAAGAGTTTTCACACCTGAGCGAACCGCAACATGTACCGAAACTCCTGCCGCCTTTTGATCAAAACGAATCAATCTTCAAAATTATCGACAGAGAAGATGCAATGATCCTGCAACCGTATGAGAGTTTCGAACCGGTTGTGCGATTCATCCAGGATGCGGCAAAAGATCCCAAAGTCCTCTCCATTCGTATGACGCTCTACCGTGTCGGGAAAAACTCACCGATTGTTCAGGCGCTGATCGACGCCGCCAATAACGGCAAACAGGTCACCGCGATGGTCGAACTCAAAGCACGTTTTGACGAAGAGAACAATCTTATCTGGGCAAAAGCGCTCGAAGATGCCGGTGCACACGTTATTTACGGAATTCCCGGCTTCAAAGTACACGCAAAAATCGCTCAGGTCATTCGAAAGTCAAACGACAAGCTCAAGATTTATCTGCACCTTTCAACCGGAAACTACAATGTCGCAACGGCAAAAGTCTATACCGATGTCAGCTACTTTACTTCGCGCGATGAATTTCGTGCCGATTCGATCACTTTTTTCCACATATTGACCGGTTTTTCAAAAAACAAAAAGCTGAACAATCTCAAAATGTCGCCGATGCAACTTAAAGAGAGTCTGCTCGAGATGATCAAACGCGAACGTACCCATAAACAGAAAGGGCGTATTATCGCCAAAATGAACGCACTGGTCGATCCGGATGTCATCAAAGCACTCTACAAAGCCAGTATGGAAGGGGTCAAAATCGATTTGATCGTCAGAGGTATCTGCTGTCTGCGCCCGGGAGTGGAAGGCATCAGCGACAATATTCGCGTCATCTCGATCGTCGGGAAATATCTGGAGCATTCGCGCATTTTCTACTTCAAACACAGTGATCCTTCCATCTACATTTCAAGTGCGGACTGGATGCCCAGAAATCTGGAAAAGCGGTTCGAGCTGATGACACCGATTTACGAAAAATCGCTTGCGACAAAACTGCTCGATCTGTTGAACCTGCAACTTAATGACAATGTGCTTGCATGGGAACTGGACTCAGCAGGTGAATATCATCTGCGCACGCCTAAAGAGGGTGAAAAGCCAATCAACTCTCAGGAGTTTTTGGAGAACTATGTCAATCGCCTCTACAAAGCAACCAAAAAGAGCACCGCAACCAATACACCGCCAAAAAGAAAGAAGAT
This sequence comes from Campylobacterales bacterium, assembly GCA_015489185.1. GTDB lineage: Bacteria > Campylobacterota > Campylobacteria > Campylobacterales > QNZT01 > QNZT01. The sequence continues at coordinate 585 of WGAE01000053.1, read as the reverse complement.
ATTCAAATGATCTACCCTTATCAAAATATAAAACCGGTTTTTGGGAAAAACTGCTTCATCGCACCCAGTGCGGATGTCATCGGAGAAGTGACAACGGGGGACGACTGTTCGATCTGGTTCGGTTGCGTCGTGCGCGCCGATGTCCATTTTATCCACATAGGTAACAGGGTCAATATTCAAGACCTCTCGATGATCCATGTCACACACTGGAAAAAACCGGATCGCTCCGACGGTAATCCGACGATCATTGAAGATGATGTTACGATAGGACACAGGGTCATGTTACACGGATGTACAATCAAAAAGGCGTGCCTGATCGGGATGAGCACGACAATACTTGACGGTGCGGTGATCGGCGAAGAGTCCATCGTCGGTGCGGGATCGCTTGTGACAAAAAACAAAATATTCCCTCCCAGAAGCCTGATTATGGGCTCTCCGGCAAAAGTTGTGCGATCGCTTACAGATGAAGAGGTTGAATCCCTTTACGCATCGGCGAGACGTTATGTCAAATTTAAAAACGAATATTTATAATAATTATCATCTCCACTTATCAATTATAAGTTTTCGATATATTGCGTTATATTG
>WGAE01000052.1 GCA_015489185.1 Campylobacterales bacterium | reverse complement strand
ATGTTCATGGCAGCTTTTCATGAATTAAAGAGGATCGCCGATATCCCAAAAAGTAAAATCGTCGTGGGTACGCCCGAATATGTATGAGAAAAGAAAAAAGGTCGTTAACGGTCATATTTTGTCCGAAAATCGTTCTAATATGACACTATCGCGTCACAAGGAGCGGCAGATGACATTCGACAAAAACAGAGCGATCGACATGGCAGGGGATATGGCACAGGAGTTCGATGCAAAAAAGGTAGGCGACAAGATCGAAAAGCTCGATTTCCTCGATTTTTTCGATGATCTCAAACTGCTTTATCAAATGGTGACAGACGACCGTTACACGATCGACATGAGTACCAAACTGGTTATCACGGGCGCACTCGTCTATGTCGTCACACCTTTGGATCTTGTGCCCGATTTTCTGGTCATTGTCGGCTATCACGACGACGCGTTCGTCGTGGCGATGGTGATGGATACTCTTCGTGACGAGATCGATCGTTACCGCGCTTTTCTGAAACGAAACGGGAGGGTCGTGAAGAAAAAGCCATTGGGAAAATTCGGAAAAATACGCGCGCTTTTGGGATGCTGAATCGTCCCCGATTGGAGTTTGAAGTATAAAAGCTTTCCAACGATAAGGCTTTTATAAAAGATATTCCATTAAAATTGTTGGCAATTGATTTTTTTCATTGATTTTTAAGGAATGGTATGTCGGAAAGACTCGAACCTTTGCGGTTTCTTCGTATCGACGTGACGGCCAAAGATGGGTATGCGCCACCCTTTTTTGCCGGATCGATGCTTCGAGGCGCCATGGGGGCGGCACTGAAGCATGTGGTCTGTATCAACCCTTCCTTGCGATGTCAGGGCTGTTTCGCCGCAAAGGATTGCCTCTTTTACGACTGGTTCGAAAATCAAAACGCTTATCATACCTACCGCATCACGGCGCGCCTTGGCATGAGACGGCTTCGGTTTTCTCTATGGCTCTATGAAGATGCGATCAGGAGCCTGCCCTACACGCTTTCGGCCATACGCTTCGCGATGGAGAAAAAGGGGCTCGGCAGAGAAGAGAAGAGAGTGCCCATCGAGCGGATCGACATCGGCAAAAAGAGGATTTACGAAGCGGATGAATTCAAATCTTTGGAGAATATCGAGCCGCAGCACTATCTACCCGAAAATTTGCCCGACAGATGGCGACTGAAATGGCATACCCCTTTGCGCATCAAAGCCGACAACCGGTTCGTGCGCAATGGGAACGGGGTGAAGTTGGACCAACTTGTTCGCAGTGCTTACAGGCGCTACCACGAAATCAAGGGTATACAAAACCCAAAGATCGATTTTTATCCAAAGGGCGAAATGGAGGGGAATTGGCGCTATCTGGATCTGACACGCTACTCCAACCGCCAGCGCACACATATGAAACTGGGAGGCATGATGGGAGAGATCACCTTGAAAAATCTGGACAAAAGAAGCAGCTTCTATCTGCAGATGGGGCAGATGCTGGGGCTTGGCAAACAGACGGTATTCGGACTGGGCGATTATATGTTGACGCTTGAAAAGGAGTGACATGAAGTATCTATACGGGGCCGCAGTGCAGGGAATTCAAGGATTCATATTCGAAACAAACCGTCTCAAAGAGATTGTGGGAGCCAGCGAGATCGTGGAAGAGATCGCGACGAAATTTTTTCCCGCAATGCTCGGGGATCTGGGGCTGGAAAGAGGAACGGACTGGAAAGAGATCGTCATGGCGGCGGGTAACGTGCGTATTCTGTTTTATAACAAAAAAGCGGTGGAAAAGCTTTTTGAAATCGCACCGAAAAAAGTGATGCAAAAGGCTTACGGCATCACCGTCTCACAAGCGGTGATCAATGTGCCGGAGATGATCGACCGCGATGTCGTAGACACATTGGAAGAGCGGCTCAAAGCGGCGAGAAATCGTCAATTTGTTCCTTTGGATCAATCGCTCAACGCCACATACCTGGCGCCCAGAACAGCAAAACCCGCCGTCGAAAAAATCGACTTAAAAGGCAAAAAAGAGTTTGTCGACAAAGCGACACTGCAAAAACTCGATGCTTCCAACAC
>WGAE01000051.1 GCA_015489185.1 Campylobacterales bacterium | reverse complement strand
CTATTGTAGTGATTCCAAACGACAAACTTCTCTCCATTGTCGATAAAAATCTGGGTATCAAAGAGAGTTTCAAACTGGTCGACGATGTACTTAGCCGTGCCGTCGGCGGTATGAGTGCCGTGGTCCTCTCTACCGGAGAAAACGACATTAACGTCGACTTTGCGGATATTCAGACCATCATGAGCCACAAAGGGATGGCAATTCTGGGTGTCGGTGAAGCGGAAGGTGACGACGCGGCAATCGAAGCGGTCAAAAACGCGATTGAATCACCGCTCCTTGACAATATGTCCATCAACGGGGCAATGGGTGTTCTTGTCCATTTCCATATGCATCCGAACTTCCCGCTCACACAAGTACAGCACGCGATGGATATCGTCTACGACAGTGCGGACGAAGATGCCGATGTCATTTTCGGTACGACAACCGACAGCAGCCTGAACGAGAACGAAGTACGTATCACGATCGTTGCGACCGGTTTCGAAAACGAAAAAAAATCAAGCGCTGCGCCTGACACAACAGAGAGCAGTGCAAGCAAAGAGCAAGCCGCCGCACCCTTCATTCGCCAGATAGGCAACGGCGGATATATTCTTGAAGATAGTGATGACCTTGACTATCCGACCTTTCTTCGCAGACAAATGGACTAACCGACAAACTTTTCTCCTGAATCATCAAAAATTCCCCTGCCGCCGGTTCAGACACTGGCGGTAACGATATTTCAGATTCTTTATAAAACGTGTCTCTTGACAAAGTGAATATTTTTGAATACAATTTAAAATAATATATTCAGGAGGTGTTTGTATATGAAAACTGTCACAATGAGAGTAGATGATACCGTTTATGAAATGATCAAAACAGCAGCTGACGGACAGAGAAGAAATATATCCAACTTTATTGAATATGCGGTATTGCAGTATCTTACCTCCTCACAATATGTCAGTGATGAGGAGATGGAGGAGATTTTGAACGATAAAACATTGGTCAAAAATTTGGAAATCGGTTTGAAAGAAGCCAAAGAGGGAGATTATACGATTGTATGATTTTCAAATTGCGGAGACAAAAAATTTTCAAAAGATCAAAGCCCGTATCGAGCAAAAAATCTATGATAAAATTGTCAGGATTGTATATCCGCAATTGCGTAAAAACCCTTTCTACGGCACAAATATTAAAAAACTCAAAGGAAAATTTGAAGGATACTACCGGTATAGATTAGGGAATTACAGACTTTTTTATCTTATCGATAATGACAAAGTGATCGTTGTCGTAACAGACTTCAAACACAGAAAAAACGCATATGATTAAAATGCAGCGTCTCAAATCCTACGCTGCATTTATCAACGCACCAGTAACTAGTAAAAATATTTACCGCATCGCCATTTTTACCAATTTATCTTTCTGTTTTTCAACCATTTTCATCCAGTGCATTGCTTTATTCAAATCTTGTGCAATTTCCCCTTTGCCGTCTTTATAAATCAGCGCCAGCGTATACTGTGCCATCACATCTCCCTGTTTTGCCGATTCGGTATACCATTTGACCGCCCTTTGCATATCTGCTGTGACATAAATACCGTTTTCATACATCGAACCTAACAGATACTGCGCCTGCGGATCATTGCGTTTTGCCGCTTTGGAGAGCCAGAAGAAAGCTTTTTGCGCATCTTTCTCAACCCCGATGCCGTCCAGATACATCTCTCCCAAAAGTGCCTGGGCATCCAGATCACCGCTTTTGGCTAATGCAAAAAAGGCTTTGTATGTACCGCTTGCCTGCCCGGTTTGAGATTTTTCGGGTGGTGAAACAGCCGGTGTCTGAGCGGCATATAAACCGAGTGCCAGAAGTAAAAAAAGTGCCGAAAACCGTTTTTTCATCGTCTATCCTTTTTGTCAGGTTACGATGAAATCGACAAGTTAGTAAATTTATTTATACTTTATAGAATTTTTGGCAATTTTTTTGGAATAAAAGGGTTTTAGGGTTTAAAAATGTAACGTTTGGTTAAATTTTCATATGCATCAATACGCCTGTCGCGCAAAAAGGGCCAGATATTGCGTACCGATTCGACACGCGCCGTATCGATCTCGACCACTTTCGTCTCCGCATCCGTCGCACCGCAGCGTGCCAGAAACTCTCCCTGCGGTCCGCAAACAAAAGAGTTCCCCCAAAAGCGTATTCCATCGATCTGTCCGGAGGGGTCAAACTCTTTTCCGACACGATTGACCGAAACGACCGGCAGACCGTTGGCAATTGCATGTGCGCGTTGAATCGTGATCCACGCATCGAGTTGACGCGCTTTTTCAGCTTCATCATCTTCATCGAACCAGCCGATTGCCGTGGGATAAATCAGTATCTCCGCACCGTTGAGGGTCATCAGACGCGCCGCCTCCGGATACCACTGATCCCAGCAGACCAGTACCCCCAGCCTGCCGACACTGGTATCGATCGGCTCAAAACCGCCGTCACCCGGCGTGAAATAGAATTTTTCGTAAAATCCCGGATCGTCGGGAATATGCATTTTACGATACCGCCCCGCCACCGTACCATCTTTTTCGAATACAACCGCCGTATTATGATAGAGTCCGGGAGCACGCTTCTCAAAAAGCGATGTCACCAGCACCACCCCCGCCTTTTTGGCAATCTCCCCCCAGAAGGCGACATCGTCATCAAAATCTTTCGCGAGTGCAAAGTTCTCAGGATCTTCGGTAATGCAAAAATAACGGCTCTGATGCAACTCCTGCAAAACCACCAGTTGCGCTCCCTGCAACACCGCCTCTTCGATCACGTTGATCGTTTCGACCACCGTTTTGGCTTTCTCTCCCATAAACGCCTGCTGTACAATTCCGACTTTCATATCAGTGTCTCCCGTAATGCTTGATGCACTTTGAGTGCCTGCAGATGTTCAACGACGTCATGACAACGCACGATCGTTGCTCCCTCCTCCACCGCTTTGAGATGCAGTGCCAGCGTGCCCGGCAAACGCGCTTCAACAGGTGT
>WGAE01000050.1 GCA_015489185.1 Campylobacterales bacterium | reverse complement strand
GGGCTACGGTCGCCATCTCGCGTTCGCGCGATTGACGCTCGAGGTTATTGGTATATTGGTTATTGGTATATTGGGGAGATATATGAAAAAACTTGGTGATTTACAGGTATATCAAATTTCACTGGAGTTAAGCGAAAAGGCATGGCAGATATATCAGCGGTTACCTAAACAATTTCAGTTTGAAATAGGTTCGCAATTTTTAGGAGCAGTCGATTCTATCGGTGCGAATATCGCAGAAGGTTACGGAAGATATCATTATAAAGATAGCATGAAGTTTTATTACAATGCACGTGGTTCGCTTTGGGAAAGCAAACACTGGTTGTTGTTACTTCACAAGCGTAAATTTCTGGAAGCTCAGGAGTTTAATGAATTTCTGAATGCTATAGATATGTTGGGCAGGAAACTCAATAGTTTTATCGGTAGGCTCAAAAATGCCAAATAATCCCAATAACCAATATACCAATACACCAATGACTAAAAACCCCTGGGATATCACGGTCAAAGAGCGGGCGATTTTCAGTATCATCGTCATGACGGGTGCTTTCATGGCGATCCTTGATACGACGGTGGTCGATGTGATCGTCCCCAAGCTGACCGGGCCTCTGGCGACAGACATGTACGGGGTGCAGTGGATCATCACCAGTTATATGGTTGCTGCGGCGATTGCACTGTTGATTACGGAGTATCTGATCAAGCGCTTCGGTGCGAAGGCGATCTTTCTTGGCGGTGTGGCGCTTTTTACGTTTGCGTCGGTCATGTGCGGGCTCTCCTCTTCGCTGGAGCAGATTATTATCTTTCGTGTCATTCAGGGGGTCGGGGAGGCGTTTATTATGGTGACGAGTCACATTATGATCTTTAGCTATTTCCCGCCCGAACAGCAGGGGCTGGCGATGGGTATTTTCGGGCTTGGGGTCAGTTTCGCACCCGCGCTCGGTCCTACGATCGGCGGTTATCTGACCGAGTACTACAACTGGCGGATGGTCTTTTTCATCAATCTGCCCGTGGGGCTTTTGCTCCTCTTTTCGGGTTGGCTCTATCTGCCAAGAGAGTCGATGTTCGAGAAGCTAAAATTCAACTTCGTCAGTTTCGTGTTGCTCAGTTTCGCGACGGTTTCGCTTTTGATCATGCTGAGTCAGGGGCAGCAGAAGGGGTGGTTCCACTCGCTGGAGATCGGGGTCTTGCTCTTCTGTGCGGTGATCGGCTTCCTGCTCTATGCCCTCAGCGAGATCAACTCCCGCCATAAACTGATCGACTTTTCACTCTTCAAAAACCCGCTCTTTGCCAACGGGATGATGATCTACTTCTTCATCCTCGGATTCAGCATGTATCAGTATTTCTATCTGCTTCCTGTCTATTATGAGCATATCAAGATGCTACCGACGCTCGATGCGGGAATCGCAGTCTTCGCTTTTGCCGTTTTTATCGGCTTTTTCTCCCCGATCGCCGGCATCGTGGCGGATAAGATCGGGGCGAAAAAGACGGTGGCGATCGCGGCGTTTTTCTATGTGACGACATCGATCCTTTTCTTGCCCACCCTCAACTACTATACACCGATGCACCAGGCGATGCTGCTGACGATTCCATTCGGTATCGGGATGGGGCTCTTCTTTGCGCCGGTGACGGTGATGATCCTCCAGAGTGCGCCGGGACACAAAGGGGAGCTGGCGATCGTGTTGATGGACTATTTCCGTTTTGTCGGCGGGAGTTTCGGCACGGCGCTGGCGACCAACAATATGGAGTATTTCAAAAATATGCACTTTCTCAGGATGGAGGAGCTGCAAAATATCGACTACGTCGGTAATTTTCTGGAGCAGATGCACAAAGCGCTCATGTTGCCGATGGAGCAGATCAAAGCGATCTTCGCCAACTACGAAACCTTCATGAGTTACAACTACGGCTTTTACAACACCTTCATGCATGCAGGCTACTGGGGAATCTTCGGAACGATCTTCGTAGTGCTGCTGTTTGTGAAAAACCCCTTCCAACGAGAGGAGAAGAGAATATGAAAAGAGTATTTTTAGCGACACTATTGCCCGCACTGGTCTGGGCACAGAGCTATCGGGAGATTATCAAGGCGATCGATCATGCACCCGCGTTGCAAAGCGCCAAACAGATGGAAGCGGCATCCAAACATCTGTATGAGAGTGTACGTGCAAAAGAGCTTCCTTCACTGGATGCGACTCTGAGTTCGGCGTGGCATCACGAAACGCCGACCGCTACCTTTCGACTGCCGCCACGTTTTTTGCCGCTTAAGGCGCCGATGGGGAAAAAGACCAACTATGTCGGGGAGATCGCGCTCAAATACCCTGTTTTTACGGGGTTCGCGATCACGGCGATGGTCGACAGGGCAAAGTGGCAGAAGGAGCAGGCGCACCTGAAAGTGCTCGATCTGAAACGAAACCTTTACATGAACGCGACAAAGCTGATCACCGCGATCCTCTCCGTCGGTAGCAACATCGATGCGCTGCACAAAGCACGCGAAGCGATGGATGCCGCTTACCGCAAAGCCCACGGACTCTACAAAAACGGGCTTCTACCGCCCTCTGAGCTCTACAACATCAAAGCACGAAAATCGGATATCGACGCCGCATTGACGGAAGCGGTGGCGCAAAAGAAACAGCTTTTGAACAAACTCTCTTATC
>WGAE01000049.1 GCA_015489185.1 Campylobacterales bacterium | reverse complement strand
GTATACCCCTCCTTCGGCACCGCCTGAAACCTGTCGGTGAAGTAGCGGTCCTCATACCCCGTGATCACCGGCACCCGCGCCGTGACAGAAGGGTCGATATCTTCGGGTTTTTTGCCCCACTGCTTAGCGGTATAGTTGACAAAAAACTTCTCGTAAACAAATCGTCCCAGTTTTTGAAGAGCGCTGTCGGCATGCTGTAACAGCTCGAGTACCGGAACCTTTTGGTTTTCGCCGTATGCCGCAAGCAGTCTCTCTTTGTAAAAAGTCGCCTTCTTGGGTGCAAACAGCGCATCGAGCGTATAGAAGCTGAAGGGAATCGGCACCTTTTTGCCATCCACACACGCCAGTACTTTGTGTTCATAGGGGTGCCACTGGGTAAACCGGCTCAGATACGCCCACACCTTTTGGCTGTCGGTGTGAAAGAGATGCGGTCCATAGCGGTGCACCAACACGCCGCAATGATCTACCGCATCGTAACAGTTCCCGCCAATATGGTCACGCTTCTCCAGCACCAGCACCTTTTTACCCGTTTGCGAAGCGATCCGCTCCGCCAGCACCGCTCCGGCAAAACCGGCACCGACGATGATATACTCAAACTGCATCTTCCGCCTTTTTGGCTATCAACTTTTGCAAACGCGACGCGATCATCTTCGCTTTCCGCTCCCAACTGTTTTCATGCGCATAGCGACGCGCACGCGCAATGTATGCTTTGTCACCGATCTTTTCAATCGCCGCTTCGATCGCCTCTCTCCAGTTTTCATGGTGCATGACCACCACCGTATCGTACCGCATACATTCGGGCAATGCAGTCGAAACCACAGGTTTCCCCGTCGCGAAGTGTTCGTAGAGTTTGACCGGAGAAACACTTTTGGTCAGCTCAGTGACCCGAAACGGCAACATGAAGAGATCGATCTCCTCCACCAGTTTGGGAAGCGCCTCGTAGGGCTGATGTCCGAGCATACGCACATTGGAAAAACGCTCCAACTGCCTGAACCGATCATCCAGCACCGGACCGATCAGAACAATGTCATACAGATTGCTCGCGGCGATCTTCTCGATCAACTCCAGATCGATCCAATACTCCAGCGCACCGTAAAAACCGAGTGTAAACCGCTTTTTGTCACGCTGATACGTATACTCTCTTTCAAAGTGTTGTACATCGACCCCGTTTGTGACAAGCAGCGTCTTGTGGCGATGCTCCTGCGGTACCTGATCATAGAGTTTCGCCGAAGATGCCAGAATTAGATCGGCACGCTCCAGCAAAATACGGTGCTTCGCTTCGGTTTTGGCACTGTAACGCGGCGAGATGTCGATATCGTCAAAATAGTCGTAGACCACCAAAGAGTCCCGATCTTTACGCACATACCAATCATGATCGATCGGATAGTAGAGGTAGTAGATCTTACTGGGTACATCAAAGATCGAGTTGCCATTGATGCCGTCGTTGATAAGCCAGAAATTCTCCGCCTCCTGCTCTATTCCCTTTACATTGTCATAGTTATGAAAAAGCGTACCCGTATAGTAGAGCACCGGAAAAAAACGGCGCATCTGCATCGCAATGTGCTGGGGACGCTGCTTCATGAAGCCGTAAAACATCCCAAGCGGCACGACAAAGATATACCCTTCCAGTTTTTTGTAAAAACTGCGATAATATCTCGCTGTTCGGTATCCACGAAGTGTACGAAACAGCAAAACATCAGGCACCGTTTTATAAGCATACTTCAGTGACGCCCTTTGAATGAACGCTTTTGGATTTTTGAGAAAGCGACGGAGAAAGGAAATCATATCATCTTATTTTTTTCAATCATCTCTGCGATATCTCCGGCTTTTGCATCCCAGGAGTTCTCCTCCGCCTCTTTGCGTAACAGTGTCTGATAATCTACGTCCTCACACAATCCAAGCGCTCTGTCAATCTGTCGGATAAAATCTTCATGATCTTCACCGATCAGTACGGATGCATACTTGCGGCATTCGGGCATCGCCGTCGTAACAATCGGCTTGCCCATCGCCATATATTCGAAGAGTTTGATCGGGGAAGTCGATTCGGTGATCTCGTTGATTACAAACGGAATAGTCGAGACACTGAAACATGAAGCGTATTTGGGCAACTCTTTATAATCGATAGGACCGAGGACGGTGATGTTATCATACGCTTCGAGATCATACTTTTTGATACTCCCGTCATAATCAACGCCTAGCAGTACGATCTCCAGCTCGGGACGCTCAGTCGCCAGTTTGATCACGAGCGGATAGTCGAACCAGTTGGCAAACGCACCGAAATAGCCGATAACCGGTTTGCCTTTGTCGTAGATGCGCCTGATCACTTCCGGATAATCTTCATACGCCACCTCTTTGCTGAAGTGCTCCAGCTCCACCCCGTTTGTCACCAGGCGGAAGTTTTTGGTGCGGTACGCCTTGACCTCCTCTTCCAGTTTTGTCGCGGTGGGAATGACGATACAGCGCTCATCTTTGAGGATATTGAAATGTTTTTCATAAAGCGTTTTGGGGATTTCATGACCGCTGATCTCGTCACTGATCTCGTCGATATACTGATAGACGATCCCCTCTCCCCGATCGAGTCTGCGCGTGACAAAATCCCATGTAGTACGGTTGTCGGTTGAGGAGAGGTCATAGATTTTGCGCCTGTTTGCAATCGCATCCACGAGATCGAACCGGTTTGTCACATAGCAGCGCTCCGCCTGCTCTTCAAACCCGTTTACCGCATCATGTTCTGCATTGAAAGTACAGAAGAAGTATAAAAAGCCCTTCTTTGCCAAACTCTTCGCCAGATGCTGCGGTCTTTGAAAGAGCGGAATATGCCACTCCACCAGAGGCGGCAAGATGATGATCGTCGCATCAGGGTATTTTTGCAAAATCGCTTCCAGTTGTGCTCTGTTCTTCCTATCATGCTGACGCTTTTTCATCTGCTCGGAAATTCGGTTACCGACTTTCTGCAGCGTCACCACCGGACCGTTTTTTTTCAGGGCACGTACCACTTTGATCAACGGTAACATCAACGATGAATCTTTCACTGCATAATATCTCTGCGCAACTTTCCACATGTTGGAGGCATAAATATTCTCAAGCTCACTGTTTTTATACTCTAATTGTTTTTTTATCGTCTCCTTCTCCTGTGCACATAGCAAATTTTTTTTACGCTCATTTTGAAAGGCATCTTTCAATGTTTCTATCTCTTTTTTCATATTTTCGTTTTCCAATTCCCATATCTTTTTCTCTTTCGAGTTCCACTCTTCTTCATGTATAGCAATTGTTTTTCGTAATGAATCGTCTCCACTATTTTTCAGGGCTACAAATATGTTCGACATCAAAGAGGCATTACGCAGATAAGGTACTTTGTCAGCAACAGCCAACTCTATATAATTTGTCATTATATCCAAATATGGAAATTTAATAAATCTACACTCTTCCATCCATCTTTTTAATTTAGGATACAAATTGTTTACAGCATATCCATCCACAATATATTTCCTAAGTAGGTATCTATCGTCATTCTCAGATACATTACGCAACTGATCTACTACTTCATCGAAACCTAATACAGGTAAATTTCGACCTGAGAAATTGGCCCACGCGGCTTTCTCAAAAAGTTCTTTGTCCAGTACGCCTTTAATCCCGTCATATCCAACCAACACTGTTGGTATATTCATTGCAGCCGCCTCAAGCACAACTCTACCCATTCCTGCAACAAGCGAATATTTGTTGTTCAGCGATTGATTGAGTTCTGAAGTAAATCCTTTAAAAGTGACCTGTTCTTGCATATTCTGCTTCTGGACATAGGTTTTTAGCGTATTCATTGCCATGCCAGTGCCGTAAATATCTATTTTTGGTATAGATAGTTTTTTTGCCAATTCAAGTACTTTTGTAAGCCCTGCTAACTTATCTTCATCTATGCGACTCACAAAAGCCCACTTCGCAAAAATATCTTTTTCTATCTCAACGAAACTATATAAATCGGTATCAATTGGATTAGGAAAATAGTTGATAAACTCTCTTTTACCGTAATTCAAACTTAAAGCCATTGTTTCCGGTGAAACGTACATAGTATATGCATAATTGTGCAAAATAGCTTTTAATAGGAAGTCATAAAATCTACCTCTTCCTCCATCGTATATAATCGGACCATGGATTACATTCGTAAGCGGTATCTCTCGTCGCTGTGAGGCAAAAAAAGAGGGAATTAAAGAGACAAACGGATGTGCAATAATATAGTCAATTTTCTCTTTCACAATGATATCTGAAATTAAATCAATTTGCTCTTTAAGCTTTTGTATATCATCATTTTCATCAGGATGAAATGAATAGACAGTATCAAA
>WGAE01000048.1 GCA_015489185.1 Campylobacterales bacterium | reverse complement strand
TTCCGCCAATTCCAGTCCAGCGTCGTCAAGGTTTAAAACAGATGTCCGATATACCGCCGTTTACGTTGATCATTACCGATTTATCGACACGCAAAGCGTTTGATCTGGCCAATATCATGCGCACAAAAGGTGTCGATTTGCTGTTGTGTGACGATGTCGGCGCTCTATCCAAACTGCTTTTGCAAACCGCTTACGGAGGGAAAATCGAACGGCTGCGCAAAGGTGCCCGTTTTGTGTCCGATCTGCGTGCAATTTTGGAAAAATATGCGGATCGCAAGCTGGTCTACATACCAATCGAAGAGGATACAACACTGCAGGTGTACGACTTTCTCTCCGAAAACAGGGCAGAAAATTTTTACCATAATCTACCGCCCAAAGAGGCGTTTGATACGGTCAGAGACAAAGGAAAATTTGCCGCCTTTTGTGAACGTCATGAAATACCGGTTCCCAAAACATTTACGTGTGAAACGTTGCGGGAACGAAAAACACTGCCGGCGCCTTTGATCTTCAAGCCGGTCAGCGGATCGGGTTCTGCCGGAATTCGGTTTGTCGATACGAAAGAGGCGTTGATTGAAGCGTGCGAGAGCTTGCCGATGGAGCGGTATCTGATTCAGGAGCGGCTGGAAAATCCGCAGGCGGTTGAAGGCGGTTTTCTTCTGTTCAATGCTGGGAAACCGGTTGCCTATTACGGGCATAAGCGGATCCGCACCTATCCGGAGACGGGCGGGGTGAGCGTCTACTCCAAATGTGCATTGCAACCGCAGTTGCAAAAGCTTGGAGAAACGGTGCTGGAAAAGCTTGGCTGGAGTGGTCTGGCGATGGTTGAGTTTTTGTATGATCCCAAAAGCGGGGAGTATAAAGTGATCGAGATCAACCCCAGACTCTGGGGTTCTTTGATGTTGTCGGAATTTTGCGGCAGTGAGATGTTACTCAACTACTGTCTGGGTGCATTAAAGCAGCCGATACGAAAAGCCGATATCCGTGAAGATCGTTATTTGCGCTGGTTCTTTCCGTGGGATATACTGGGATATATCCGCAAAAGAGGGCGTATCGAGGGTTTCTGGCGACGAAACGCGGCAAATACCTGTTATATCAATTTCAGTTATACCGGGTATTTCCCCGCAATGGTTTTTATGCTCTATAACCTGCTCGATCCGGCGAAGTGGACGAAATTTCGACAAAAGGTGTTGGGTAGATGAAAAAGTGTCTGGGCTTTGATTTCGACAAGACGTTGACCTACCGGGATACGTTGTTCGGCTTTTTTAGACACTGCGCGCGTAAAAATCTTTTTTATCCGGTGAAGCTTTTGCTCTATTTTACTGCGATGGTCGCAGCGAAACTGAAACTGATTTCGAACACCCGCCTCAAGGAGATCGGGGTGCGCCTTTTTCTGGCGGGAAAATCGCGTGAAGAGATTAAAACGTGTGCGGAAAGTTACGCAAAAACGATACCGCTTAACAAACTTTACCGGTCACTCGATTTTGCCGACGGCAATCGTTACGTCATCGTCAGCGCCTCTTTCGAAGAGTATGTCAGAATGCTTTTCCCGGTACATGTGCAGGTGATCGCGTCGAAACTGGCGTATGAGGATGGAAAAGTGACGGGTGTGGCGCGTAACTGTTACGCGCAGGAGAAAGCAACGTTTGTGCGCTCAGAAGGAATCGAGACGTTTGATTGTTTCTATACAGACAGTATCAGCGATCTGGTGCTGGTGAAGATGTCCCGGGAGAGTGTGGTGGTGCAGGGTGACACCTCTGTAGCGTGTTCGAACAGTAAAGCATTTGTGGAGTGTTTTGGAAAATGAGAATATTGACGTTTGATGTAGAGGAGTGGTTTCATATTCTCGATCATGAGAGTACGAAAGAGGAGAAGCACTGGGCGTCGTTCGATTATCGTCTGGATGCCAACATAGACAAAGTACTGGAAGTACTGGATCGTAACAACCAGAAAGCGACCTTTTTCTGTCTGGGGTGGCTGACGAAAAACCATGCGCATATTGTCAAACGGCTCGATTCACTGGGGTATGAGATAGCTACCCACTCCAATCTGCATCAACTGGTCTATGAACAGCGGATCAAAGAGTTTGAAGAGGACCTGGTGACTTCCATCAAACGACTTGAAGATGTGACCGGCAAAAAGATACGCGCCTACCGTGCTCCCGGTTTTTCTCTCAAGGAGCAGAACCGATGGGTATTTGATATACTGCTGGAACATGGTATAGAGATCGACTGTTCGATATTCCCTGCCAAACGTGATCACGGGGGATTTGAGCGTTTCGGCTACCAAAAGCCGGTGCGTATCGCCGCCAATAACGGGATTATCAAAGAGTTTCCGATGAGCCTGAGTCAGATCATGATGAAAAAGATCGTTTTTGCCGGCGGCGGATATTTTCGATTGATGCCGTATCGGGTGATTCATCACTTTTTAAAGAAGAGCGACTATTCGATGAGCTATTTTCATCCGCACGATTTCGACGGCGATCGTCCGATCCTTCCCGATCTTCCGCTAAAGAAAAAGTTCAAAGCGAGTGTCGGACTCAAAGGAGCGCTGAACAAACTCGAACGTCTGATTCAGGATTTTGAGTTTATTGATCTGGATGAAGCGGTACGACGGGTGGACTGGGAATCAACGAAACTGATCCCCCTTCCGGAACGGCGAAATCCAATAAGACTTGATGAAGAGGCAATGCGTTACCGAAACGGTTTTGAAAAATAAAGGAGTATAGAGTATTATGAAAGTTTTGATTTTGGCCGGGGGATTCGGTACCAGATTGAGTGAAGAGACCGATATCCGCCCCAAACCGATGGTAGAGATCGGAGGCAAGCCGATTCTCTGGCACATTATGAAGATATATTCGGCATACGGTATTCACGATTTTGTGATACTGCTGGGGTATAAAGGATACTATATCAAAGAGTATTTTGCCAACTACTTTTTACACCAGAATGATTTTACGATCGATTTGCAAAATAATAAAATGGAGATTTTGAACAACAGCAGTGAACCGTGGCGTGTGACACTTCTGGATACGGGACTCCACTCTATGACGGGTACGCGTATTAAACGGGCAAAGAAAGTTGTCGGAAACGAGCCTTTTTTGCTGACTTACGGCGACGGTGTGGGAAATATTGATATCAATGCGCTGATCACGTTTCACAAATCTCACGGCAAAGCGTTGACGATGACTTCGGCACAGCCGGACGGACGTTTCGGGGCGCTGGAGATCGATTCGGATAACAGAGTTGTCAAATTTCAGGAAAAACCCAGAGGAGACGGTAGCTGGATCAATGCGGGCTTTTTCGTATGCGAACCTGAAGTCTTTGATTATATAGGAGACGGTGACGATGTTGTTTTTGAGCAGGAACCGTTAAGAAGGCTTGCCGAAGACGGGAAAATATTTACATACAGACATCATGGATTCTGGATGCCGATGGATACCCTCCGAGATAAAAACATTCTCAACAGTATGTGGAATGAAAACAGAGCTTTGTGGAAGGTATGGGAAAAATAAATGTTTAACAATGTCTATAAAAACAAAAAAGTTTTGGTCACGGGACATACGGGGTTTAAGGGAAGCTGGCTTACCGTGTGGCTTTTAAAACTGGGTGCCGATGTTGTCGGTATCTCCAAAGATATTCCTAGCGATCCTTCGATGTTTCATGAACTGGATTTGCAGCATCAGATTAAAGATTATCGTGAAGATATCAGAGATTTGCAAACCGTGCAAAAGATTATTGCCGACGAAAAACCCGATTTTCTGTTTCATCTGGCGGCGCAGCCTATTGTATCGACTTCGTATGCGGATCCGATTGAAACGATCTCTTCAAATGTTATGGGAACGACAAATGTGTTGCACGCTCTGAAAGAGTCCAACCATCATTGTACCGCCGTGATTATCACCAGTGACAAAGCGTACGATAATGTCGAACAGATCTGGGGATATAAAGAAGATGACAAGATGGGCGGTAAGGATATTTACAGCGGAAGTAAAGGTGCTGCCGAACTGATTATCAAATCATATTTTCACTCCTTTTTCAAAAGTCCCGAATCTCGTGTTAAGATGGCGGTAGCCCGTGCCGGAAACGTGATCGGCGGCGGAGACTGGGCGAAAGACAGAATCGTTGTTGATTGTATGACTGCGTGGAGTAAAGGGGAAAAAGTTGAAATCAGAAGCCCTGATGCTACCAGACCGTGGCAGCATGTCCTGGAGCCACTCAGCGGCTATCTGACGCTTGGCGAAGCGTTGCAAAGAGATGACTTTTTTCATGGAGAGGCGTTTAATTTCGGTCCGCGTGCCGAGCAGAACAGTACCGTCAAAGAGTTGTTGATCGATCTGAGCGCCTACTGGCATTTTAAAAATCCCGAAGATGCCTACCGGGTGACGGGAAATATCCCGTTTCATGAAGCGGGGCTTTTGAAACTTAACTGCGATAAGGCGCTGGCGTATCTGAAATGGCAGGCGAATCTGGCGTACAGGGATATGATCCGCTTTACAAGCGAATGGTATTACGACTTTTACAATTCCGATACGGATATGTATGAAAAGACGATTGCGCAGATCGAAGAGTATGAAGCGATTGCGCGCAAAAGAGGTCTGCTATGGACAAAGTGATTGTAACTCCGCTGAAGCAAATTTTTCACCCCAAAGGGGACGTCTATCACGGTATGAAAAGATCAGATCCGGGGTATGCCGGTTTCGGTGAAGCCTATTTTTCAACGATTCACAAAGGTGAGATCAAAGGATGGAAAAAGCATACGCGTATGACGCTCAATCTGATCGTTGTCAGCGGTGAGATTGAGTTTGTCGTCTATGATGAAGCGCAAAAAGAGTTTTTCTCCGTCAAGCTCTCAAAAAACAACTATCAAAGATTGACGGTAAAACCGGGAGCATGGGTGGCGTTTCGCGGAACAGGAGAGCACAATATGCTGTTAAACATCGCCGATCTGGAACATGATCCTCAAGAAGCCGTCAATATACCGCTGGAAGAGATCGACTATGCCTGGTAAGACGATCCGGTTATCAAAATCCGCTATCGGAGAGGAAGAGAAGGCCGCCGTTTTGGAGGTGCTTGAGAAAGAGTATCTCGGGATGGGGGAAGAGGTCAAACAGTTTGAAACGGAGATAAAGCGCTATCTGGGTACCGAAAAAGAGGTCGTATGTGTCAATACCGGTACTTCGGCTTTGCATCTGGCGCTTTTAGGACTGGGAATTCGGGCGGGTGATGAGGTGCTGGTGCCGTCACTGACGTATGTTGCCTCTTTTCAGGTGATATCCGCTTGCGGGGCGACACCGGTTGCCGTAGAGATCGACGAAGCGACACTCTTTATAGATGTTGAAGACGCAAAAAAGAAGATTACGAAAAAGACAAAAGCGATTATGCCGGTACACTATGCCAGCAATTCCCGACAGATGGATGCCGTTTATGAATTGGCAAGGTTACATAATTTGCGCGTTGTCGAAGATGCGGCTCAGGCGTTCGGTTGCAAAAGAGACGGAAAGTTTGTGGGAGAAGAGGGGGATATTATCTGTTTTAGTTTTGACGGGATCAAAAATATCACCTCCGGAGAGGGGGGTGCAATTCTTTCAGACGATCCCGATCTGATTCAGAGGGTACAGGACGGAAGATTGCTGGGCGTCCATAAAGACACCCAAAAACGTTTTGCGGGTCAGCGTAGCTGGGATTTTGACGTAGCAGAGCAGGGTTTTCGCTATCATATGAGTAATATTATGGCGGCAATCGGCATAGAGCAGTTAAAAAAACTGAAAAAATTCGGGGAAAAAAGAAAAGCGATTGTCCGAAGATATCTGGAGGAGTTGCAGGCGATCCCGCATATTGCGTTTCTGGATTTTAACTACGATGAGATTATTCCGCATATTTTTGTTATCAAGGCACAAAACAGAGACGCGCTGAGAGCCTTTTTATTGGCGCGTAACATCGAGTGCGGTATTCACTACAAACCGAATCATCTTTTATCCAAATACAGATCGGATGTTGCACTGCCGAAAACCGAACGTGTGTATCAAAAGATTTTAACGCTGCCCTGCCATTTCGATCTGACGCAGGAGGAGCAGACGAAAGTGATAGAAACCATTAAGGAATTTTACAATGTCTGACAGACCGCTCGTATCGATTGTGATGAATTGTTTTAACTGCAGTGAGTATCTGAAGATTGCGCTTGACAGTGTCATGAAGCAAACATATACCAACTGGGAGATTATCTTCTGGGACAATCAGTCAACCGACAATAGTGCGGAGATTGTCAAATCGTACGGGGATGAACGGATCAGATATTTTTACGCACCGACACATACACCGCTCGGAGAAGCAAGAAATCTTGCGATAGACCAGACAAACGGGGAGTGGGTGGCGATACTCGATTGTGACGACATCTGGCACGAAGATAAACTCAAAGCCTCTTTTGAGGCGCTTGAAAAACATCCTCAGAGAGAGAAGGTCTCTTTGATCTACTCAAAAACAGAGTATATCGATGCGGAGGGTAAGACATTCGGATATTATGAAGAGCATTACGACGGAGATATTCATGACAAACTGATTATACACGGCGATTTTGTGTTTATCTCTTCCGCTATCTTCAGGGCGGATATTTTAAAAAAGGTCGGAAAAATCGATACAAATCTGCACTATGCCGAAGATTACGACGTACTGCTGAAAGTGACCAAAAATCATCTTGCGATATGTATCGATCAGTACCATACCTATTACAGAGTACACCCCAATAACCTTACGAGTACGAAAGTTTACGCCTACGATGTGGAGAATTTTGAATTTTTGAAAAAATACGCAAATGAAAATCATCTCTCCGCCTATTTGAAAATGCATATCTTTTTAAACAATTCAAGACGGATTACTGCTTCCGTCGTTAAACTGCTTCAACAAAAAGATTACGATTCATTGCGCAAAATTACTACGAAGTATCCTCAATATTTATTACTTTCACCATATTACGTAGTTTATTTCCTGGGCCGGAAAATTTTGGGAATTAGTCAGGGATAGATACCGTTTTTATGTATAGCTAATCAAGTATACCTTTTTATTATTTGATTTATGTTAAAATATTTAATAAAATTATAAGGTATATCGGGATTGAAACTTTTTCGTGATACGGCTCTTTTTGTACGTGATCTTGTCCGAAACCGTGCGATCTTCAAATCGCTGGTGATCAACGACTTTCGCCAGCGCTATCTGGGATCGTATCTGGGGATCCTCTGGGCGTTCATTCAGCCGGCGATCACGGTGCTGATCTTCTGGTTCGTCTTTCAGGTCGGGTTCAAATCGCAGCCGGTGCACAATGTTCCCTTCATCCTTTGGCTGATTGCGGGGATGTTTCCGTGGTTTTTCTTCTCTGATGCCGTCTCCAACGCTACCAACGCCGTGCTGGAGAACAGTTATCTGGTCAAGAAGATCGTCTTTAAAGTCTCGTTTCTGCCATTGATCAAAATCTTCTCCGCACTGATCGTGCACCTCTTTTTCATCGGTCTGATGTTTGTTCTCTTCATGCTGTACGGGTTCGGTTTCGATTTGCACTGGTTGCAGGTTCTTTACTACCTTTTTGCGACGATCGTGCTGATTCTGGGGATCAGTTACATCACCTCGTCGGTCGTGGTCTTTTTCCGCGACGTGGGGCAACTGGTGGCGATGCTGCTGCAGATCGCTTTCTGGGCGACACCCATCTTCTGGTCGGTCAATATGTTTTCGCCCAAATACCATCTCTATTTCAAACTCAACCCACTTTACTATCTGGTCGAAGGGTATCGGGACAGCATGATCAACCACGTCTGGTTCTGGGAACGTCCGCTGCTGACACTCTATTTCTGGACAGTAGCGCTGGGACTGCTGGTACTCGGCTTTAAAACCTTTCGAAAACTCCAACCCCACTTTGCGGATGTGCTGTGATGGAAAAAGATATCGCTATCAGCGTCAAAAACCTCACCAAAGTCTACCACCTCTACGACTCACCGAAGGATCGGCTCAAAGAGGCACTCAATCCGTTCGGAAAGAAGTACCATCATGACTTTTATGCGCTCAAAGATGTAAGCTTCGAGATCAAAAAAGGGGAGACGGTCGGTATCATCGGTAAAAACGGTGCGGGGAAATCGACACTTCTGAAGATCATCACCGGTGTACTGACCCCGACAAGCGGGGAGGTGCAGGTCAACGGCAAGATCGCTTCCCTGTTGGAACTGGGTGCTGGATTTAATCCCGAAATGACAGGATTGGAAAATATCTATCTCAACGGTACGATCATGGGCTTTACCAAAGAGGAGATGGACGCCAAAGTCGATGCGATTCTGGAGTTTGCCGATATCGGTGAGTTCATCCACCAGCCGGTGAAGATGTACAGTAGCGGAATGTTTGCGAGACTCGCGTTTTCGGTGG
>WGAE01000047.1 GCA_015489185.1 Campylobacterales bacterium | reverse complement strand
CTACAAAGAGATTCATGAACGTTTGATTGATTTGGACAGGGATATTCGTGAACTGCAGGAATCGGTGATGTCCGTACGTATGGTACCGATGGAAAGCGTCTATGCGAGATTGCCGAAAATGGTGCGTGATCTGGCGAAAAAACTCGATAAAAAGATCAAATTCGAACATTTGGGAGATAATGTTGAAATCGACAAGATGATGGTCGAAGGATTGATGGACCCGCTGACGCACATTATTCGAAACGCACTCGACCACGGTATTGAAACACCCGAGGAGCGTTACAAAAAAGGAAAACCGGAAACAGGCAAGTTGGTCATTTCAGCGGAACAGGAGAGCGGCAATATCATCATCTCTATCCGTGACGACGGAGCGGGAATCAATGTCGACAAAGTTATTGAGAAAGCGCTTGCCAACGGTGCGATTACACCTGAAGAGCTTGGACGTATGAGTGAGCAGGATAAACTGATGTTGATTTTCCATCCGGGACTTTCAACGGCGGAAAAATTGACGGACGTTTCCGGACGCGGTGTCGGTATGGATGTTGTCATGAACAACATCAATGCGCTCGGCGGGCATATTCGGGTTTTCAGTAAAAGAGACAAAGGAACACATATTCAGATTATTCTGCCTCTGACACTGGCGATTTTGGACGGTTTGAATGTACAGATCGGCGATAAAAAGTTTATTTTGCCGCTGAATGCGATTGTCGAGTCGCTGCAGCCGCAGCCGCATATGATCAAGCATGTCGGTGAAAGCAAGAAAGAGATTTTGATGCTGCGCCGTGAATTTATACCGATTGTACGGCTCTATGACTTTTTCGGGCTGGAGCCCTCATTTAAAAATCTTGAAGATGGAATGCTCATTGTTGTCAAAACGGCAAACAGTAAAGTAGCGATTTTTGTCGATGATTTTCTCAATCAGGAGCAGATTGTTGTCAAGTCGCTTGAAAAGAACTATAAAAAGATCAAAGGTATCGGTGCCGCTACGATCCGCGGTGACGGAAGTATCGGGCTGATTTTGGATGTTGCCAGCATTGTCGATATGTACAAAAATGCACAAGGCAGAGGGGAGAGATAAGATGGAGTATGTTGTTTTTAAACTCAATGAGGAGAACTATACAATTCCTTTGGAGAAGATCAAGGAGATTCTGGTCTATTCGCAGGTGATTATTACAGAACTTTTTGACGAAGACCCCTGGATCAAAGGATTGATCAATCTGCGTGGAGAGGTGATCCCTATTGTCGATTTGCGTCTCTTTTTCGGCATTGAAAACGCTTCTTACGGAGAAAATACGGTCATTATCGTGATTCGTACCGATGAGAATAAACTTGTAGGGATTATTGTCGATAATATAGAATCGATTTTACAATTGGACAGACAAAATATTGTTCCCGCACCGGAGATGGGTGTCAGTATCGATCCCCGTTTTATCGAAGGGTTGTTGAAACTTAACAACGAATCAATGACGACACTGCTCAATATTGATGCGGTGTTAAAACTTGAAGAAACAGTACAGGAGTAAAAGATGAAAATATTGGTTGTAGATGACAGCAGTACAATGCGAAGAGTGCTGAAGATGGGTATCAACAAGGCACTTGCAGATCATCAGCCGGTAATACTGGAAGCGGAGAACGGACAGGAAGGGTTGGATATTGTCCGTAAAAATCCGGATATCGACTATGTATTTTTGGATGTCAATATGCCGGTGATGAAAGGTGACGAAATGTTGCGTATTATGCGTGCCGATCCGGCGATCAAGCATGTCAAGGTGATCATGCAGACGACCGAAGGTGTACGTTCGAAAGTGGCGGAATTGACCAAAATGGGTATTTCCGGTTATCTGCTCAAACCGTATACGCAGGACATCATCCTTCAGTTGATGAAGAAGTTGATGGAAAAAGAGGCGGCGAAAGCAACCTGATCAGCATAACGTAAAAAGAGAAAAAGCATATGGAAAACAAAACGTCCGGTACTATTTTAATTGTCGATGATCTTCGTACCAATCGTATGGTGATGAAAAAGGCGCTTGAAAACGAGAACTATACGTTTATTGAAGCGTCAAACGGGCAGGAAGCGATTGATCTGGCAATGCAGCATCAGCCCACTATGATTATTATGGACGGTTTGATGCCGGTGATGGACGGATTCGAAGCGGTTCGTGCATTGCGTACGCTGGAGGCGTTTAAACGTACCCCGATTTTGATGATCTCCTCTCTTTCCGATGAGTCGAGTAAGCTCAAGGCGATCGAGTGCGGTGTCAACGATTTTATCACCAAGCCTTTCGAAAAGATGGAGTTGATATTGCGTTGTCGTTCGTATATGGAGATTGCAAAAACAAACAGTAAATATATTCTTTCAACCAAAGATCCCTATACGCATATGCCCAATCAGATAGCGTTACGACAGACACTGGATGCGAGAAAAGAGACATCGATATTGTTGCTGCGCATCGATCATTACCACTCCGTCGATGCGTTCTACGGGGAAACGTACGCCAGAATGCTTGAAAAACAGTTTGTGAAATATTTGACCGAATATTTCAGAAGTTTGGATCTGACCGTACTCTGTTACCACACCGGACCCGGTGAATTTGTGATTATGTTTGATGATTTTCATCGTGATATGGGGCATATCGATCTGCATCAGTTTTGTAATATGCTTCATGAACATATTCAGGCGTATGAAATCGAGTTGGATAAATTCTCCTACGATGTCAGTGCGACGATCTGTTTTGCAAGCGGCAAGGAGAACCTTTATGAAGATGCCAGTTTCGCGCTGGACTGGGTGATCGAACGAAAAATGACTTATGTCATTATGAACGAAGTGATCGACAAACTGAAGGAGGAGACCAAAGCGAATATCGAAAAAGTGCATATGGTCAAGAAAGCGATCGAAGAGGATCGTATTATCCCCTATTTTCAGCCTATCTACGATAACAAACTTGGGGAGATTACTAAGTACGAAACACTGGTTCGTCTCGTCTCGGAAGAGGGGAAGATTATTTCGCCGTTCTTCTTTTTGGATGCCGCTAAAAACGGGAACTACTATTTGCAGATTACCGTGACGATGCTTGAAAAAGTTTTTACGATTTTTCAATATGTCGATGCGGAAGTGACGCTGAATTTGTCGTATGTGGATATTGTCAGTGAGAAAGTGCGTCAAAAATTGTTGCAACTGCTCAAGGAGCATCCGGATACCGCTAAACGTGTGACCCTTGAACTGCTTGAAGATGAAGAGGTCGAGGACGACGACATTTTGGAGGCATTCATTCGTGAAGTGCGCAAGTACGGTGTCAAGATTGCAATAGACGATTTTGGAAGCGGTTATTCCAATTTTCAGCGTATCATGAAGATGAATCCCGATTTTGTCAAAATAGACGGCAGTATTATCAAACATTTGACAGAGGATAAAAAAAGTGAAATTCTGACCCAGGCGATCAATACATTTTCACACTCACTTGGTATCAAAACGATTGCGGAATTTGTCAGTGACGAAGCGATCTTTCGCAAAGTCCAGGAGATGGGGATCGATTATGCGCAGGGCTATTTTATTGCCGAGCCGCATGACAAGCTGGTCACCCTCAAAAGTCATCCGAGTCTTTTTCATCAAAAACTGCTTGAATCGGTCGAAGAAGACTAAAAATAATTGTCAAAAATCCGATTTGGTTTGAAAGAAACTTTTTCAGGAAGAAAGTTTCTTTCCACCACAAAGGATTGGTATGAAGTTTCTCGACCGATTGAACTTCTCGAAAAAACTCTACGTTCTGCTTGCCGTTCCGGTCTTTGCACTGGCGGTTTACACAATCGTGACATTTTTTCATACATATCTTGATGTAAACAAATATGACAAAGTCAGACAGCTGACCGATTTGTCCGTCAAAGTTTCGGATGTTTTACATGAGACCCAGAAAGAGCGAGGATTGAGTGCCGGATATCTCGGTAGTCGTGGACAAAAATTTAAAAAACAACTCTCTGTACAACGACAAAAAACCGATACGAAAATCAAAGCATTGCAAACTTTTTGGACTACTCTTGCGGATAACGGAGTAGCCGATGAAACTATGACACACCAAATAGAGGAGGTTTTTCACTATCTTCACGCACTTGCAGAAATCCGAAGTTCCGTGGATGCACTAGCATTGACGCCCAAAAAGCTAATTCAACTCTATTCCAAAGCCAATACCGCAATGCTTGATAGCATTGTTGAAATTATCGAACATATAGAAGATCCGACAATTACCAATGAACTCAATGCCTATTTTAACTTTCTGCAGGCAAAAGAGCGGGCTGGGATTGAACGTGCAGTAGGCACAGGTACACTGGCACGAGGCAGTTTCGAAGAGGGTATGCAGGTCTATTTTATCCAGTTGATTGCCGAACAGCAGGCGCTTTTGAAAAACTTTCGTTACTTTGCTGCCAAAGAGATTGTGAAAAGTTACGAAGCGATTGTGGCGGATCCGACGGTTCGAGCGCTTGCGCAGATGGAAGAGTCATTGATGTATGCGAAAGGGATGCAAGGTTTCAATATTCCCGCACAAAAGTGGTTCAATGCGATTACGTACAAAATTAATAAACTTAAAGAGGTAGAAAATCTGCAATCCAGGCATATCGTCGCCGATGCACAAAATCTGTATACATATGTTAAAACACAGTTGATTTTGCTTTTTATTGTCAATACACTTGTTTTTGTTGTGATTGGTGTTTTAACATCTATGATGACCAGAAGACTCTCCAGACAGGTTGAGAAACTGCAAAAAGGGTTGAAGTTTTTTCTCTCTTATATTGCCAGGGAGAAAGAGTATATCAAGCCGATGAAAGTGGAAGGGAATGATGAATTTGCCCAAATGACGACAATGATCAACGCACAAATTGACAAAATTACCAAGATTATTGAGCAGGATAAAAAAGTTGTCAACGAGATCGAAGAGGTAGTACGTAAAGTCAACAACGGCTTTTTCGGAAATCATGTCAAAGAGGCGGGTGCTTCCGTCGAGGTGGAGCATCTGCGTAATTCTCTGAATGAGATGTTAATATCAACCAAAGAGAAGTTTTATGAGCTGGTCAATCTTTTGAACAACTTCAGTCAAAGCAAGTTCGACTATGAAGTTGCGCGCGACAAAATCAAAGGACTTAATGGAGATTTCGGTGCGGTGATGACGTCGGCAAAATTATTGGGTGACAACATCTCCGAACTTTTTGCGGTCATTCAAAATACAGGCGGGAGTTTGACGGACAATACTAAAACACTTTCGAAATCCTCCGGGCATTTGACTGATTCTGCAAAAGCGCAACATGAAGCATTAGTACATACAACCAAAGTACTCGAACATATGAAAAAGACGACCAGAGAAAGTATTGCCGATATTTATCGTTCATCCGAAATGGCGGACAAGCTTACCGAATCGTCGGAAAAAGGGTTGGTACTCGCTTCCAAAACGGCAGATGCCGCAGATGCGATCAACGAAAAAGTCGATGCAATTGATGAAGCAATCGAGATTATTGACCAGATTGCGTTTCAAACCAATATCCTTTCACTGAATGCCGCGGTGGAAGCGGCGACGGCGGGAGAAGCGGGGAAAGGCTTCTCTGTTGTGGCTCAGGAGGTGCGTAACCTTGCGACCAAAAGTGCGGAAGCGGCAGCCGAGATCAAGCAAATGGTTGAAAGTGCTAAAGAAAAAGCGGTAGAGGGCAAATCGATCAGTGAAGAGATGATCACCGGATATACACGTCTCAAAGATGAGATTGCGGCAACCAAAGAGGTAATCGAAGCGGTCGAACACAAAAGTAAAGCGCAGGAACAAAATATGCAGGAGATTGATCAGGCAGTCGATCAAATGCATCAAGTTGTTCAGGCAAATGTGAAAATAGCCGGTGAAATCGATGCATTGACACAGGATGTCACCAAACTGGCGGAAGATCTGTTTCACATCGTCTCCACCGCCTCTTTCAAAGAGGAGATCAGAGAACAGGTGTGTGATGTCAAATTGAATGAAACAATCGCGGAGATGAAACATAAACATCTCATATTTAAAACAAAAATTCTCGAAAAACTTGATATCAAAACACGTTTTGACGTCACGCCGCCGACACACTGTGATCTTGGAAGATGGATGCGTATACAGGAAGAGCAGGGTGCTTCGATTACGAAAACACCTGCCTGGCGTGTTTTGAACAACGATCATGAAAAGATCCATGCACTCGCGCAGGAGTATGTCAATAAAAATGCCGAAGGTGCGCCCTCTGTAAAACTAGAAGATATTGCAACCCAGCTTGAAGCGGCAACCGTCAATGTCTTTACAAGTCTGGACGGTATAAAACGCGCCTGGTGCAACAGTAAAAAAGAGGGAAGGATTATCTCTTTGCAACCGAAACAACAGAGAGCCGAGGCGCAAGCCTGACTTTCTGTGATATCCGGAGAGATGATACAATGACGACAAGAGTGTTTTCTTTTTTGTTTTCGTTATTGATGATTATATTGGCCGGGTGCGGCACGACGCATAAAGAGCCGCTTCGTCTCAGTGCCAATCTCTGGATCGGGTATACGCCGCTTTTTTATCTCAAAGAGCGAGGATGGCTCAAAGAGAATAATATTGAACTGGTCAATGTCGTATCACTTCATGAAAATATGCAATTGTATGCCGTGGGTAATGTCGATCTTTTTACCGGAACGCAATATGAATATCACCGTATGAAAAGTCTGCATTCGGAACTCTATCCGTTAATGTTGCTCGATCGTTCCACAGGCGGTGATGTAGTGATGTCCAATCGTTCCGTCGAGGAGTTGAGGCGATCTGAACAAAAGATCGATGCCTATTTGGAGGTCGATAGTGTCAATTCCGAACTTTTGCGTGCGTTTTTGAAATATAGCGGGATCGATATCGCAAAACTCTCTGTGTACAATCTCGACCCTGAATCGATCAGTAAATTACCAATGAAAGAGAACCCGGTGCTTATCGTGACCTATGCGCCGTACGATTTATCTTTGAAACAGAGGGGATATAAAATCGTTGCCGACAGCAAAGCACTGGCATCCCGGTTTCAAATATTCGATGCGATTTATGGCGATAAAGCCGTTTTGAAGAAGTATGCGGATGAGATCAACGCGCTGAATCGGTTGCTGGCTAAGGCTCTGAAAGATTTGCGCAAAGATCCGAAGCGATATTACACATATGTCAAGCACTATTTGCAACAGGAGGGTTATGAAGCGTTTCTCGATGCACTCGGTCGTATCGAGTGGATTTATGCCGACAGATCACAGCCGTTACTCGCACAACTGCAACGACAGAATCTGTCTGTAAAATATCTCAGAGAGCCTGTGCGATGAGATGGCGATTTCGGACGATCAATCTGTTTATGCTTCTTACTGTGATGTCGATTGCTCTGTTTCAGTTTGTATTCTATGAACGGTATGTCAGACATCAGGTCGATACCTTGTTGATCGATTCGGTACGTCAAACGCTCTATCGTCTTTCGTTTCATGTCGAGAACTATCTTAACGGCGACGGTCGGGAAAATTTGCATATCGTTTTTGATCGAACCGACGCCAGTAGCAAAGAGATTGCCGATCTCTATTTGATCGATACGAACGGTACAATACTTTTAACGACAGATTACGCACATGGGAAACGGAGACTACCTGCTGAGCATATTTTATCGTTGCGAGATCTGACACCGGAAAATATCGCACAAACGGATGCTGTTTTTATGAATGTGTATTGTTTGGATGGTCTGAAACGTCTTCCCTGCCGTCTCTATGCGCGCCTGGACAAAGTTTATGTTGCCGATATCCTGTCGGATATGCGTCAGGTGATGTACTACATCCCGGCGCTCTTTATGGCTGTTTTGGTGCTTTTTTATCTGTTTTTGTACTACAATGTTGTTAAGCCTGTTTTGCAACTCAACCGATATGTACAGGGGGTGTCGCAGAAATTACCCGATACGATTGTCGCAGAGATTGCGGATTTGCGTGATACGGTCAAAAATCAGATGCAAAAACTTCATGAAATGGCCTATCTCGATTCGCTTACCGGAGTGCAAAATCGACGCAGTATCGAAAAATCGCTCGATTTGGCAATTGCCGCCGCGAAAAGAGACGAAGTATCGTTTAGTATTGCACTGCTCGATTTAGACAATTTTAAAACGATCAACGATACCTACGGACATGATGCCGGAGACAAGCTGTTAAGGGAGATGGTACACAGGCTCCGCACCCATTTGCGTGAAGTGGATCAGATCGGCAGACTGGGCGGTGACGAGTTTTTGATTTTGTTTCATCATGACAGAAACCTTAACGGTAACAAAGCGGTACTTGAGAGAATACGCCAATTATTTGAAGAGCCTTTTGAAGTTGCCGGAGCTTTTGTCGTTTCAACCATATCGGTTGGAGTCGCGACATTTCCAAAAGACGGAAAAACACGTCATGAATTGATCAAAGCCGCAGACCGTGCAATGTACCGGGTCAAAAAAACGGGCGGCAATCGTGTGCTTAAACATTAAATCTTGCAAATTCCTTCAGAAAACAGTTTGACATCACCTCACTAAAGGTTGTATAATACAAATATATTTAAAGTTTTGTTGCGAAGGAGAAGGGCATGGAAAAAATCACACCGCAGGATTTGCTGAAAATGGGACTTGGTGCGATGTTTATCGCCAAAGAGAAAGTGGAAAAACTGATCGATGAATCGATCAAACAAGGCGAGATCTCCAAAGAGCAGGGTGAAGCGTTTATGGAGAAGCTGAAAAAAGAGATCAGCGAGAAGTCTGAAGAGGCGGACAAAAAGATCAAGGAGGAGATTCACAAACAGCTCAAAGAGATGGGTCTGGCGACCAAAGAGGATATCGCGTCGCTCAGACGGGAGATCACCGCTTTGAAAAAGGCGATCGAAGAGAAAAAATAAGTCTCTTTCATGAAGGTATGGCAGACATTCAGACAACTCGAACGATACCAGCAGATTGTTTCGGTACTTTTGCGCAACGGATTTGACAATCTGGTCGTTGCGCTGGAGGTTGAGAAGCATATTCGCATACCTTTTACGAAAATCAACGAAGAGATACTACACTTAAGCCGTAGTGAGCGGATCAAGAAAACAGTTGAGGAGCTTGGTCCGACGTTTATTAAATTTGCTCAGATTCTCTCAACACGTCCGGATCTGATACCTCTGGAGCTGGCAAACGCCTTTTCCAAACTTCAGGATGAGGTCTCTCCGATTCCTTTTTCCGAGATAGAACAGGTTTTTCTCGAAGAGTTCGGTAAGCCGGTCGGCGAGATTTTTGCAGGGGAGATGGAACTGGTCGCTTCGGCGTCGCTGGGGCAGGTCTACAAAGCCTTTTTGCCGGATGGAAGCGCGGTTGCGGTTAAAGTACAAAAACCGGATATCACACGCACGATCGCTTCCGATATTGCTATTATGCGTCAAATCGCCTCTTTTTTGAAAGATCGGCTCAGAGAGTACGGTATTGACGATGCCGATATGATTATCGACGAGTTCGAAAAGACGATCAAAAAAGAGCTTGATTTCAATATCGAAGCGCTCAACCTCAAACGATTTGCCAAAAACTTCGAAAACAATCCGCATATCAAAGTGCCGACGCTCTACGAGTCGCTGACGACACGCCGTGTCCTGACGATGGAGTTTATCGAGGGAATCAAAGTATCGGATACCGCGGCATTGCAGGAAGCGGGGATCGAGACGCATCTGGTGGCAAAGCACGGGTTTGATCTTCTCAGTGAACAGATCTTCGTGCACCGTTTCTTTCACGCCGATCCACATCCGGGCAATATTTTCGCACTTGCCGACGGCAGGATCGCTTTTATCGATTTTGGGATGATGGGGCGTATCTCGGAAAAGGATCAGCGTTATTTTGTCGATTTGATCTACTATATTGTCAAAAATGAGGAGGAAAAAGCGGCGTACAATCTGCTCAAGCTGGCAAAAATCAAAGATGAAAATATCAACGTCGACGCCTTTTGTAAAGATATGGGCGATATCATTTCGACCTATTTTTACGGGGCGTTGAAAGATATTTCGATTCAAAATATGCTCAACGATATGATAGCGTTGATGAGTCGCTACCAGGTCTATTTTCGTGAAGATAATTACCTGCTGACCAAAGCGCTCATTACGATCGAGGGGGTCGGCAAACAGCTCGATCCCGATTTCAATGCGGCGGAAGAGATTCGTCCGTTTGTGATGCGCTTTTATAAAAACAGCCGCTCTTTCGGAGCGATGTTGGGAAAAGTGGGCGAGATTCCCAAAGATGTTTCCGATTTCGTGTCCGATTTTCCAGACGATATGCGTCAACTGGTCGAAAAGCTCAAAAACGGAACCTTTAAAATGGAGTTCGAACACGTGGGGCTGGAGGCGCTGGAGCAGTCGATTGAAAAGTCCTTCAACCGCCTCTCGATTGCCGTGATCATCGCCGCGGTGCTGATGGGATCGTCACTGCTCTCATTTGCGAAGATCCCGCCGCTTTTTTTCGGTATTCCGGTGCTTGGTCTGATCGGGTTTATGTTTGCCTTTTTGATGGGCGTGGTGTTGATCGTTTCGATTTACAGAAGGGGTAAACTGTGAAAGATATCGACAAAAATATCGTCTGGCTCGGTTGGGTCAGTTTTTTTACCGATATGGCATCGGCGATGGTCAATCCGATATTACCCATATTTGTCGTGAGTATCCTTCATGAAGGGTATGACAAGCTGGGATTTATTGTGGCGGTGGCGACGTTCGTGTCGTACGCGCTACGTTTGCTCTCAGGCTATATCAGTGATCGTTACGGCATCGTCAAGCCGCTTGTCGTCAGCGGCTATCTGCTCTCTGCCGTCAGTAAACCGCTGATCGCGTTTTCGCATAGTTACAAAAGTGTCGCACTGCTCAAAGGACTGGAACGGCTGGGGAAAGGGGTGCGTTCGGCGCCCAAAGATCTGCTGATCTCTGTTTATGCGAAGAAAAAAGAGGAGGGGAAAACCTTCGGCTTTCACAAGACGATGGACATCGGCGGAGAGTTGAGCGGAACGATCCTCGGTTTTTTGCTGCTCTACTATCTGGGTCAGGGTGAGGCGGTGATTCGCAATATCTTCCTGGCGACGATTGTGCCGGGACTGATCGGTGTGGTGATCGTCCTTTTTCTTGTCAAAGATGCACCCAAAAGCAGAGATGTCGGGTATTCGTTTCATGTAACGGGAGCGGACAAACGGGTGGTGAAGATGCTCTTTTTCTACTTTCTGTTCGTCCTCTTTGTTTTCAGCGACGCCTTTTTTACGATGCGGGCGAAAAGCGCCGGGTTTGAAACTTTCATGATCCCGCTGCTTTTTGTCGTTTCAACCGCTACACAGACACTCATCAGCTATCCGGTGGGTAAACTGATTGACCGTTTCGGCGTGCGTTATCTGCTGGCGGCGGCTTATCTTGGCGGTGTGGTTGCGCAACTGCTGTTGCTGGAGGGGAGTCGGGTATCGATCTGGCTTGCCTATGCGTTTTTGGGAATCTTTACCGTCACCTCACTCAACGCAAACCGGGCATACATCGCACGTTATGCGACAAATCGCGGTTCGGTCTACGGTATTTTTTATGCGGGTGTTGCGCTTTTCGGTGCGATCGGGGCGCTTGTAAGCGGGTACGTCTGGGAGTATCTGGGGATGCACGATGCCCTTTTGCTGGCGCTGGGCGGAACGGTTTTAGTATTTTTGGTTTATCTGATCGTATCCAAACGGGAGGTGGAAGATGGTCTATCGTGACAGAAAAGAGGCGGGACAATATCTCGCACAGGCACTCATGAAATACAAAAAAGAGCATCCTGTTGTACTCGCGATTCCGCGCGGCGGTGCGGAGCTCGGGTTTGAAGTGGCAAAGGCACTGGATGCCGACTTTGACCTTTTGATCGCCCGAAAACTTCCCTTCCCGGACAATCCGGAGTCGGGATTCGGTGCGATTGCGGAAGACGGGTCGCTCTATATCATCAAAGAGGCGGCGTGGTATCTTGACGAAGCGACGATTCACCGGATTATCAGGCAACAACAGGAGGAGATCAAACGGCGTATCAAGAGACTGCGCGGCGGCAGGTCGTTGATCCCGATCGAAGGCAGAACCGTGATTTTGGTCGATGACGGTATCGCGATGGGATCGACAATGCACGCGGCAATCTCTTACTGTAAAAACCACAATGCCGCAAAAATCATCGTCGCGGCACCGGTAACAAATAGCCGTGTCAAACAGCAACTGGCACAGATTGTAGACGATGTGGTCATTTTACAGACACCGCCCGATTTTCACGCCGTCGCTTCGGTTTACGCCAACTGGTACGATGTCAGCGACGAAGAGGTTCTGGAGATCATGAAAGCGTGGGAAGTGCACAAAACCGCACGGGAAAAGGTGTAAATGTTCACCTATCATGAAGCGACGAAGCACTCTTACTTTTCGGTGCGATACCATCCAAACCGCATTGACTGGGAGAAGCAGCCCTCACCGTTTAAAATCTACAATCGCTTTCTACGGATGGTTAAACTCGACGATACGAAACCTTTGCACCGTATGCTCTATCGTATCGGCGGGATTACCGCCAAAAAGGTCTATCCGGGTGTCGAATACTATCTGCGGACGATTCCAAGCGCCGGAGCGCTCTATCCGGTGGAGTTCTATTTTCAGACACGGGATGTCGAGGGGTTTGAAGATGGTATCTGGCATTTTGATGTCGCAAACTCGGCGGTGAAACTGCTCTACAGACTGGGTGCGGAAGAGGGTGTCGAAGTCCATTTTGCGGATAAGCGCAAAATCAGAGGATTTCTCTTTTTGCTTTCGACAATCTACTATCGCTCTTCGTGGAAATATAAAAACCGGGCGTTTCGCTACTGCCTGCTCGATGCCGGTCACGGACTGGGAACGATCGAAGCGAGTGCGTGGCTGGAGGATTTTGCGGCGAATGTGCGGTACCGGTTCGATAAACCGGCACTTCATGAAGCGTTCGGGTTTCATGAAGGAGAGTTTTTTCTTTCCGCTGCTGTCGTAGGCGCCTGGGAGCGGGAAGAGGCGGCGTATCTTGATATGCGTTTACCTTCGGCAGGTACGGTTTATGAACGATCACCGATCATTGAAGAGGCGTACGCGGATTCACTGACGCTGCATGGATGCAAAAAGATGACACGCTTTGAAGGGTTTATGTTTGACAAAAAGCGTTTTGACGAAGCGATCTATACCAGACGATCGATTCGCGCTTTCAATCGCCGACCGATCTCCAAAGCGATGCTGGATATCATACTCGAAAATCTGCGCAAACCGATTTTGAGCGATTGTGATGAAGCGGTGACGATCTGGTACGTGGTCAATCGTGTGGAGGGGATGGAGAGCGGGTTGTATCGTGAGGGCAAACTTTGCAATGCGGGTGACTTCAGCCAAAAAGCGGGGTACCTTTGTCTGGAACAAGCGCTCGGAAGTGACAGTGCGGTGACCTTTTTCCTGACAAGCGGGAGTGAAAATTATCAGCCTGCGTATCAGAAGGCGGGGCATATCGGACACAGGCTCTATCTGGTTAGCAGTTATCTGGGGCTTGGATGCAGCGGTATCGGCGCCTATTATGACGACGAAGTCGCTGCATTTCTTGAAACGGATGAGATGGTACTCTACGCACTGGCGATCGGCAACTGACCTTCCAGCCGACGTGTCAGTTGCACAGCGATTTGCGTAGAGGTTTCGATCGCTTTTTTTGAAGTATATGTACTTTCATGTAGTATTTCAAACAGTGTGTGTAAGCGGGAGATGTCGGTATTGATTGTGTCGGTCTCCTGCTCCAGCGTCGATGTATCTTCAGTGCTGTTTTGCATCGTCTGTGTGGTGTCATGAATCGCTTCGGTGATTGCTTTGATGGTGATCTCAATATCGCTTACGGCGTTTTGGGTCTTTTCCGCAAGCTGACGTACATTTTCCGCAACCACCGCAAAACCGCGTCCGTGTTCACCCGCGCGTGCCGCCTCGATCGCGGCGTTGAGTGCGAGCAGATTTGTCTGTTCGGCGATTTCGTCGATGACACCGAGTACCTGTGTAACCGCTGTCGCTTCGTTGCTCAGATGGGTAAGGCTTTCGGCGACAGTGCGTTGTGTGCGGATATTTTCACCAAGTTTTCGATCAATCTCAGCTACTCTTGTTTTACTCTCCTGTATGCGTGAAAAAGCGGTGTCGATCGATTGTGTAAGCTCATGAAATGTTGATTCACTATTTTCCAGCATTTCACTAAGTTGCTTGCTTTCAGGCTGAAGAGAAGTAAAGCGTTCTTGCAGATGTGCATACGCTTGTGTATATTGATTTAGCTTCTCTTCCATCAGGTATTTTTCATGTTCCAGTCGCCGGATAACTGTTTTGTACTCACTTTCCTGTGTTTTTAGATTTTGGTGTAGTGTCACAAGAGCGGTTTCGATCTCTTCGAAAGAGGGTGCACATGAAAGCTGAAATCTGTTTTGCAAAGTTTCGGCGACCGTTTGCAGGGAGCGGGAAAGATATTTGTGAAGTTTTGCGGCGAAAACGAAAAGCCAAAACAGCGCAAATAAGATACCGGAAAGTAGCGGTAATGTATGGGGATGTGTCGGTTTGTCGGATATCGGTTTTGATGTCGACGCATAGATAGCATCGATCGTTTGGGTTGCGTTTTTGTACCACAATTTCGGATCGATTTGAAAGCCTCCGTTTCGACCTTTTTGACGGGCGAGGTTCAGTTGCTTTTGCATCGTCACGGCGGCAGGTGTGTCGGGAAGTACTTCATGAAGTAGTACGGCGTAACTTTTTGCGGCAGTATCGGCGGCGATAAAACGGATATAGAGATCTTGCGGAAAGTAATTTTTTGTAAATGCTGTTGTCAAGACCGCACGTTCCTGTGCAAGCGCATCCGCATAGGCGTATCGAATGAAAGTCTGCTCGGGTGTCAGGGGTTTGAGGGCGTGGAGTAGCAGGGATTGCAAGGTATCGTAAAATGTAAAAAGCGGTTTGGAGGTGAGGGTGCGTTGTAAAATATTTTGGCGTATTTTGTGCAATTTGGTCATAGCTGAAAGCAGTTTTGTGATCTGCTTTTTTTGCTCGGGGTGTTTGGTAAAATCGTACGATTCCAGTGCCGGGAGCAACGCCTTTTGTGCGGTATCGGTCTCTTTTTGTTGTTGTACGGTTTGGGGTTTGAAATTGCGTCCGTAACTTGCAAGGTAGCCTGCAGAAAGGGCATGCTCTTTTTCGATATTCCTCAAAAGAGTGACGAGCCTTTGGGATAGTTCCCGCTCTTGCTTACCGATATTTGCCGTTGTTGTCGGTGCGGATCGAGAAAGCGTATCTATCGCCGACCAGATCAACACAAGCATTGGAACCGACAAAAGCAGCAGCACTGTTTTTTTGATTTGTCTCATTTTGAATAACCCATAATTATTTAGAATATTCTATTTTTGGGTAATATCGACAAAATATTAAATTTCTGAAGCGGCAAAAAAGACGAAGCGCATATATGTTAAAATAAATATAAAAAGGTAGCGCTACGTTGCTTCTGGGAAAAATCGACTATATCAATCTCGCGCCGTTTCATGTCTTTTTGAAACGATATGTTGCCGATACACAGCTCAAACAATCGATCGAGTACAAAAAGAGTTATCCTTCACATATCAACAGACTCTTTAAAAAGCGTAAAGTCGATGCGGCGTTTATTTCGAGTATCGAGAGTAAGCGGGGCAATTTTCGCTGTTTCGATGCCGGTATCGTCGCCAAAAAAGAGATTCGAAGCGTACTGGTCAAACCCGGTAAAAAAGCGAAAGATTCCGAATCGGCAACCTCCAA
Source organism: Campylobacterales bacterium (assembly GCA_015489185.1). Lineage (GTDB taxonomy): Bacteria > Campylobacterota > Campylobacteria > Campylobacterales > QNZT01 > QNZT01. Next base: position 4,726 of record WGAE01000047.1, on the reverse strand, counting down.
CGCACTGGCGGAGATGCTGGGTGAAGAGGGGGAGGTGATTATCGGTGACAAGGCGCTGCGGCTTTATCTGGAAAATCCGTCCGCATACTGTGACCTTGCCGCGCTTTGGTTCGAAAAATACCGCCTCCCGTTTGTCTTTGCCCGTTTTTGTGTGAATAAGCATGAGGCGTACTATCGCCGTTTAATTACGACTTTTTTACATACCAGACCCAAAGTGCCGCACTACATTCTCAAACGATACGCCCGAAAACGAAATATTCCGACCCATGCGGTAAAGGACTATTTACGGTTGGTTCACTATCGCATAGATAATAACGCCCGAAAAAGTTTGCAAAAGTTTTTGCGACACAGTGCATCCAGATCATGATATAATCACATTTTCAATCTAAAGGAGTTGTGATGGTACCTGACGAGATCAAAAAGTTTTCGGAAATACGTGCCAAGGCGAGGGCTTATCTTTGTTATCTTCTCAACCGTACCATTCCCAACTATCTGCCCGAACCCGATCTTGATATTATTGTTCGGGGTCTTAAAAATATCGAAAAGGAACTGCCGAAGTTTCAGTCGATCTACGTACTCGATTCAAAGGGTGTGCAGGTTATACACAACCTCTCCCGAAATCCGGAATATCGTGTAGGTAAAGGGGTGAACCGGAGTGCCCGAGCCTACTATTATCGGGTTGCGAGAGAGAAAAAGTGTATTTTGACCAATCCCTATCCTTCGCTTTTGACAAATGATCTGACCGTTACGGCGGCGTATCCTGTCTACGACGCCAATAAAAAACTACGCTATATCGTCTGTATCGATATTGCACTTCATGATCTGTTGAAAATCGCGCAGGAAACCTCGCTTGAGAGCGTCTTTCACTATGTCAGTAAAACTTCCTATACCTTGTTTTCCGGAGCACTTTTTTTCGTCGCCTTTTTGCTCTTTTTTCACGGGATGATGAGTATTTTGACTTTCGGCATCTCGTTTGAGAAACTTGAGATCAAGCAGATGTTCGAAGCGACGATTCTCATTACCCTCTCACTGGCGATTTTTGATCTGGTCAAGACGATCTTCGAAGAGGAGGTGCTGGGGCACCATCTGGGGAAAAACAAAGATATTCACCGCACAATGATCCGCTTCCTCGGATCGATCGTCATCGCCCTTTCGATCGAAGCGCTGATGCTTGTTTTCAAATTTGCGATCATGAGTCCCGATAAAATCAAATATGCGGTGATGCTGATCGGTGCGATCTCAGTTTTGATGGTCGGTCTGGCGTACTATCTGAAATCGACTGAAAGCCGTGAAGGACGCGGGGAAGATTGATTGCATGATCGAACACTTTTTTACTTGTCCCTACTGTTGGGAACGTATTTCGATGCTGCTCGATCCTGATATGAGTGAAGAGAGGTATGTCGAAGATTGCGAGATCTGTTGCAATCCGATACAGATTGTTTTTACGCTGCTAGATGGAAGGGTGGTGCGTTTTGAAGCCGTCAGGCTTCAGTAACGCATGAAGTTTAAACGAGGTGTCTGCGAACCAGATCGACAATCTGCGGTTCGGGTAATGCACCGCTGACACGATCCACTTCCTGACCCCCTTTGAAAATGATAATCGTTGGAATACCGCGAATGCCAAATTGCGCGGCGGTTGTCTGGTTAGACTCGGTGTTGAGTTTAAGAAAACGTGCTTTAAGCGGGAACTGAGTCGCAGCCGCTTTGAAAGCAGGCGCCATCATACGACACGGACCGCACCACTCCGCCCAGAAATCGACAACGACCGGAATATCGTTTCCCTGAATGTGTCTGGAAAAAGCGGAACTGTCGACATCTTTTGGGGTAGTATCGAGCAGATCACCTTTACAATGACCGCAGACTGCTTTTTTATAACTCTCTTTGACCGGAACCCGGTTGATTTGCAAACAGTGTGGACAGACGACATTGATCATGACGAAGACTCCTTCGAAAGTTTTGGGTGATTATATCATATTTCATGAAGGAAAAGTGTGACTTTAGTAGCGAAACAGAGGGAACCGACCGCTCAGATCAGTTCCCCGTTGCAGGAAAGAGAGAGGGTTACTTGATATAATTCGATGCGGCGCGGAAGCCGATCGCTTTTGTCTGACTGTTATCTCCGTAAGAGATACTAAAGAGCAGAATCGTTTTATCCACACCTTTGATAGCAACGGCATTTGGATCTGTCGCACCAATTTTACCTGCCACTGCGGAACCGTTAATCGCCGTATCACCGTCTTTTACGATTGTCCCGGTAACCCAGTCAGGTTTGACAAAGTTTGCCAAAGGAACCAGTGTAGAAGTAAATTCTCTGTTTGGTGCATTGAGTTCGTAAACATTTCGCTGATAATTCTCTTCGACATTCGCATCGTAATAGAACACGCTGTTTCGCACCGTATTGTCATGTTTGTCATTGACCAGTTTGAGTGCATGTTCAAATTGTCGCAGTGTCGGCAATCCGATTGTTGTATTGGCATCCGGAATTTGTGATTGATCAAGAATATATGCCGCTTCGAAAGCGTACATTCCGACCATTTTTTCACCGGTTTCATTGAAATTGACTTTGAAAAGGTCGATTCCGGAAGCGTTGAGGTTGTTGTATCCGTTTGCCGGATCACCGCTGATCAGTCTGAAGTGCTTACTGACAAATGTCGCATCGTAATCGCCTGCTGAAGGTGTCAATGGTGCGTCCGCAATCTTTTTCGCTTCCCATTTACTCATCCAGAAACCGCCGCGATCGTCGATAGCCGGAACATAGACGAAGTTATTTTGTTCCATAATCTGACCTTGCGGTGTTTCGTAAATCCAGAGGTATTTACTGTTTCGATCCAGCGGATCGGTAGATTTGTTTTTTTCTGCTTTATTGGGTCGTTTGTCATAGTCGCTGTCGTTCATCGGATCGAGTGCGTCGATTTTGTCACTTGGGTCGGTGATGCTGTTGTGGTGCAGATTTGCAGGCTCTTTGTCACCCCACTCGTCGATTGTCAGTGGATGGTCGAGTTTCAGTTTACCGTTTTCAATCTCATAAGTACCGTGTCCGGCAGTGATCACTTTGCCGCTGTCGGCAGCGGGATCGATATCGTCGGTATAGGTGCCGATCACTTCGATACCGTCTGTTACGCCGTCATCGTCACTGTCGGCTTTGAGCGGATCGGTAGGCAGTTTGGTTACTTCAAGCCCGTCGTCAAGTCCGTCACCGTCGGTATCGGGTTTGGTCGGATCGGTGTGGTGTGTATGAACTTCATCACCGTCGCTCAGACCGTCACCGTCGGTATCCGGGTTTTTAGGATCGGTTCCGTTATCCGCTTCTTCCTGATTGGTCAATCCGTCTTTGTCATCATCTCCGAGTGGATTTACCACCTTTTTTCCGGATGCATTGATATCCGCGAAAATCGCACGGTCGTTGACACATCCCGAAAACGATACGAGATAGGCGCAAACCAGTGTCGATAACAATCCTGTCGTGATACTCTTTTTCATTACTTCTCTCCTGCGTCGATATATTGTGGATAGGTAAGGTGTACTTCGGTTCTTCTGTTTAAAGCCATACCTTCTGCTGTTTTGTTGGATGCAATCGGTTCTCGTTCACCGCGTCCTTCTGTCGAGAGCCTCGATGGACTGACACCGTATTCGATCAACAGATCTCTGACCGCTTTGGCACGTCGTTTGGAGAGTGCCATATTGTACTGATCACTGCCTCTCCAGTCGGTGTGTCCGATGATATGTACCAGACTTCCTTTGTTTTTGATCAGGAATTCGGCAAATTTTTTCACAAGCGGTCTGGAGTAGTCGGTAATTTTCGCACTGTCTGTCGCAAAGTGGATCATCAGGTTTGCTTTGACCGGACACCCTTTGTCGTCAACACTAAAATCACATGGGGTATTTGGGCACTGGTCGATTTCGTCAGGTACACCGTCACGGTCTCTGTCAGGTTCGTCGATTTTGACCGGACACTCGTTTCCTTCAAGTGATGTGATCACTTTTTCCTTGATGATCTCTGTTTTCGGTTCCGGTAACGGACAACCCGAACCGTCTACCCGTACTCCTTTGGGGGTATTTGGACATTTGTCAAACTGATCCATAACACCGTCGCCGTCACTGTCGATCATTTTGATCTGCGGTTTATGCAGGATTTTACCGAACGGTACGGAGAAGTTGAGTGCCGCGATCACTTCGTTGTCTTCCGATTTCCCGTTTACGTCATCGCCGCCGAGAACCTGGAGGATTTTCGCTTCGAGTCTGACGATAAACCCGTTGTCTCTGAAACGATACCCTGCACCGAGTCCTCCTTGCAGAAACGGATGGCTCTCAAACCCTTGTGTTTCGTCGGTGACATATTCGTATCCGAGACCGACCAGTCCGTACGGGAAAAATCTGTCGGTCGCTTGGAACTCATAGATACCGTTGATGGAGCCTTTAAGCAGTGAGTTTACCTGTTCCGCTTTTAACCCGTCAATCAGACGGTCTTTGTCCGTAACACGAACATACTCAAAGTCAAAGCGCGGCTTGACAGAATAGTCGTTCATTTGGAAGTTAAAGCCGAAAGTACCGTTTTTGAGTTTGATATTATTGTCGTTTTTGATCGATGTCGCGCCAAAAGTCACACCAAAGTCATAATCTCTCAATTTCGGGTGACCGGCTCCGACACCGGCAGATAGAGAGGAGACCAATATGGATGTTCCTGCAATTGCACAGGCAATCATTTTTTTCATCCGCAATCCTTTAT
>WGAE01000046.1 GCA_015489185.1 Campylobacterales bacterium | reverse complement strand
TACCCATACTCATCAGTACCGAGCTGACGACCATATCTATGACCAGAAACGGCAGGTAGAGCAGGAAGCCGATCTCAAACGCCGTTTTGAGTTCGCTGATGACAAATGCAGGGACAAGGATTGTCAGCGGCACTTCCTGGTAATTTTTCGGATTTTTCAGTTTGCGAATACGAAAGAAGAGGGCGAGGTCTTTCTCTCGGGTATTTTTGATCATGAAGCTTTTAAACGGCACGACGGCACGCTTAAATGCCTCTTCGTAGGAGATCTGCTTTTCGGAATAGGGTTTGATCGCGGTATTGTAGGCTTTGGTGGCGGCGGGTTCCATAATGAAAAAGGTCAAAATCAGCGCCAGCGATACGAGTAGTTGGTTGGGCGGCATCTGCTGTGTACCGAGCGCTTGTCTGAGGAACGAAAAGACAACAATCAGCCGGATAAAACTGGTCATCACCAGCAGTAGCGAGGGTGCCAGAACCAGCAGTGTCAGAACAATGAGGACATTGAGGGAACTGACCAGGTCTTTGGGTTCGGAGGGGGCGGAAAGGGAGAGGTTCACGGTCGGTACCTGCACGGCGTCCGCTCCGAAAAGCAGCGAACCGCCGAACAGCAAAAGAAGCAAGATATATTTGATTATTTTCCTCCGCTAACGGTATCGAGTATGCTTTTGGCATGCTCTTTATCATCTTCGTCTTTGGAAAAAAAGTATAACTCAACGCGCCTGTTTTTCTCCTTACCCGCTTCGGTTAGGTTGGAGGCGATCGGCTCAAATTCAGCTTTGCCACAGGCGGTCAGGAGTTTGGGTTCGACATGGTTTTTGATCAGTACTTTCACAACGGAGATCGCCCGCGCCGCGGAGAGTTCCCAGTTGTCATGAAAGGGTGAATGAAACGGCTTGCTGTCGTCGGTGTGTCCGATGACATGTACGCGCATATTTGCCGGTAGTTTCTGAATGATCAGCGCGATACGCTTTAAAAAGAGCAGGGCATCGTCATCTTCGATTTTGGCACTGCCCGGTTTGAAGAGCAGTTTTGCCGGCAAGCGTATCATGAAGCCGTTTTCCGCCTCTTCGAGTGTCGCTTTGCTTCCCTCTTTGGCTTTGGACATCTCATTGAGTTCAATGATTGTACGTTTGAGAGTTTTGAGTTTTTGTGCGGTTTCGTCGTTTTCGTCCATGGGTGTCGTCTCCTGCTGTCTTTCCGGAGAGACTTTCACTTTTGTACCGCCTTCCAGCACACTGAGCGCACCGTTGAGTGAGGCTGCCGCTTCCGCCACTTTTTTTGCATCCATTGTCGACATTGACAGCAGCAAAACGAAAAAGCACAGAAGCAGTGACATCAGGTCACCAAACGCCGCCAGCCAGCCGGGCAGACATTTGGGACATTCGGTTTCAGGACATTTTTTTGCCATCTTCTTTCCTAATCAAACTGGCTTTCGCGTTCGCTCGGCGGGAGGAATGCGAGCAGTTTCGCTTCGAGTGTTCGGGGATTGTCCCCCGCCTGAATCGACATAATCCCTTCGATAATCAGCGTTTTGATCACCATTTCGTCGGTGTTGCGAAGTCCCAGAATATTTTCGATCGGCGCACCGATAATATTTCCCAGCATCGCACCGTACATCGTCGTCAAAAGCGCGACCGCCATCGCGGGACCGATCGCGGAGGGATCCGCCATATTCAAAAGCATCGCAACCAGTCCGATCAGTGTTCCGATCATTCCCATCGCACCGGCGAAACCGGCGATCTGTCCGAAAAAGGAGGCGTTGGTTTTATGTCGGGTATCGGTCTGTTCCATATCGATTTCGAGCAGATCCCGGATGACATCGGGTTCGTTGCCGTCGATCGCCATACCGAGTCCCTTTTTGAGAAATTCGTTCTCTTCGTTGGCGATATCGCCCTCGAGTGCGAGTACTCCCTCTTTACGCGCTTTGGTGGAGTATTCGACCAGTTTTTTGATCAGCTCTTTCGGATCGTCGGTAGCGGGTTTGATCGCCACCATAAACATTTTCCCAAAGCCCTTGACATGCTCCATCTTGAAGCCGATCATCAGTGTACCGATCGTACCGCCGAAGACGATCAGGATGGAAGGCACGTCGATATAAGGACCGATGCCCACACCCATCGCCATCGAACCGAAAAGCAGTGCCAGTGTGAGTACAAGACCTATGACGGTTCCTAAATCCATAGTTTGCAGTTCCTTGTGTCTGAGTGTCGTTGGACGGTTGTCTCCTGAGTGCTATGCACAAAGTATGCCACTTGACTTGTCCAGTGAGACCGATGCGCGTAACCTGTGGTAAATATCGGTATCAGGCTCAATAAATTTAATTTTTGAACGATATACTAAAGTAAGTATTATCATTTTCAGAAGGAACAAGGACAATGACAAACAATTCGGTAATTATTCTGGCGGCGGGGAAGGGGACGCGTATGAAATCTTCTTTGCCGAAAGTGTTACATAAAATTTCCGGTTACGAGATGCTCTACTATGCGATCAAAGAGGCGAAACGTTTGAGCGATGACGTAACGGTCGTGCTCTACCATCAGGCGGATTTGGTAAGAGCGCATATGGAGCGCTATTTTGATGATATTCATTATGTCATTCAAGATCATGAAAACTACCCCGGTACGGGCGGCGCGGTGATGAATATTGACGTGCGTCACGACAAGGTGCTGGTACTCAACGGCGATATGCCGCTGGTTGAAGCGGAAGAACTCGAACAGTTTACGAAGATCGATGCCGATATCGTGATGAGTGTCATCAAACTGGAGGACTCTTCGGGGTACGGTCGTGTCGTGATTGACGGTGATGAAGTGGTGAAGATTGTTGAGGAGAAAGATGCGTCCGAAGAAGAGAAGGCGATCAAAACGGTTAATGCGGGGGTTTACCTCTTCAAAAAAGAGATCCTTGAAACCTATCTACCCAAACTGAGCAATGAAAACGCGCAGGGAGAGTACTATCTGACCGATGTTGTCGAACTTGCCAAAAACGACGGACATAAAGTAGCACCGGTTTACGTGCAGGAAGAGAACTTCAAAGGGGTCAATTCCAAATACGATTTGAGCCAGGCGGAAGAGATTATGCAGCGACGTATCAAAAAACGCTTCATGACGGCGGGTGTGACGATGCATCTGCCCGATACGATCTATATCGATTCCGATGTCGTGATCGAAGGGGAGTCGGAGATCGAACACGGTGTGACGCTTCTCAAAGGCGCGAAGATTGTCGACAGCCATATTAAAGCCAACTCTGTTATAGAAGATAGTAAAATTGTCCATTCGAGCGTCGGACCGCTTGCGCGTGTGCGTCCGGGCAGTGAACTGATCGATACGCACATCGGCAACTTCGTCGAAGTGAAAAAATCGATTCTCAGAGGAGTCAAGGCGGGACATCTGAGCTATCTGGGTGACAGTGAAATTGATGAGGGAACCAATATCGGTGCGGGTACGATTACGTGTAACTATGACGGCAAGAAGAAGTATAAAACGAAGATCGGCAAGAACGTATTTGTCGGAAGCGATACGCAGATCGTCGCGCCGGTCGTGATTGAAGATGAGGTGTTGATTGCGGCGGGTACGACGGTCAATAAAGATGTCAAAAAGGGTTCACTGGCGATCAGCAGAACCGACATGAAGACGGTCGAAGGATTTTTCGAAAAGTTTTTTAAAAAAGAGGAATAGCGTTTAGTGCGCAACGCACAAAAGAGGGGGAGAAGGATGTTACTTCAGGGAAAAAAGATTCTGGTCGGCGTGACGGGGAGTATCGCCGTTTATAAAGCGCTGGAGCTGATTCGGCTCTACACGAAAGCGGGTGCCGAAGTGCGCGTGATCATGAGCGCGGCGGCGAAGCGTTTCGTCGCACCTTTGACTTTCGAAGCGCTGACGCGCCATGTCGTTTTGGATGAGACGACCGAATCGTGGACGAACGACAATAACCATATCGATATCGGCAAATGGGCGGATGTTTATGTGATTGCACCCGCCACCGCCAATACGATCAACAAACTCAGCAACGGTATCGCGGACAATCTGATCACCCAGACCGCGCTGGCGTATACGAAAAAGCAGATTTTGCTTGCTCCCGCCGCCAATACCCAGATGTACCAAAACAATACCACCGTCGCCTCTTTGAAGATGCTCAAGATTCTCAACTTTGAGGAGATTGCGCCGCAGAAGAAGGTACTTGCCTGCGGTGACGAAGGCACGGGCGCGATGGCGGATGTGGAGGATATTTTCCATAAAACCGTACAGATACTGTTGCGAGATCCGTTCTGGAGTAACCGTCGGGTGGTTGTTACCGGCGGCGGGACGAAAGAGAAGATCGACGATGTGCGCTATATCTCCAACTTCTCCAGCGGCAAGATGGCAGGTGCGCTGAGTACGGCGCTTTACTACAAAGGGGCGGATGTCTGTCTGCTGGAGACACAAAAGATTTCGGGACTTCCTTCCGAACTCTATGTCATCGACGTCGACGACTCCGAAGAACTTCATGAATATCTCGTCGACGCGATTCGTGTGGCGAAAAAGGGAGTGATGACCAAAGCGACGCTGATGGACGACTCCGTACCGCAACTGATTCAAAAGCAGCCTTTTTTGTTTATGGCGGCGGCGGTGAGTGATTATGTGCCCAAATATCCCCAGAGCGGTAAACTGAAAAAGGAGATGCTGGGGGAAGAGTGGTGTCTGGAGATGAAAAAAAATATCGATATCCTCAAAAGCATCAACAAAGAGGGGATTTTCGCCGTCGGTTTCAAAGCAGAAAGCGATCCTGACACCGCTTTGGTCAGTGCACGCAATATGCTGGTCGATAAGGAGCTGAATGCGGTGTGTCTGAATAACATTTCGAACTATCCTTTCGGCAGTGATCAAAATCAAATCACCCTGATCCTTCCCGACAAAGAGATCGATTTTGATCCGGCGGATAAACTGACCCTCTCTTTGCGTCTGCTCGATACTTTGGCAAAAGAGACGGAATAGGCGATGATCGCTTCGATTGCGCAACTGGCAAAGATCGATTCGCTTCTGGCGAATCTCTCCGTTAAACGTTTCAACGCGGTGTTGCCGGTGACGATCGAAGTGCTCGAAGAACCGAAACCGCCGGCGCCGCAGACCTATAAGCTACTGGTCGGAAAACAGCAAATCGATACCAAAAGCGGAATTCCCCTCGAAAAGGGGGTGCAGTACTGGGGGATGATGCGCGAAAATCCCAAATCCGGTGCGATTACGCTTTCGCGGCTTTTGCAAAAACCCAAACTTCTGCAAAACAGAGCGTCGGTCTCCTTTTTACCCGAGTTCACGCCCCAAAAGCTTGTTGCGCTGCTATCCAAAGAGAAGCCCGGAAGCGAGATGAAGGCGGTGCTGCTGGAACACCTCTCGCAGGCGACATCCAGACACGAGTTTCTGACCCTGACCAATATGCTTTCGGCGCTGCATGCGGGAGTCTTTACGATGCTTCTCAGACATGAAGAGAAAGCGACGCTCTTTCAGTTCAAAAGACGCAAAACCCAAAGCCAAACTTCAAGTGAAGATGGTATGATAGACTTTTATGCGGCTTTTGAACATATCGGACCGGTGGAAGGGGTGGTCGAAGTAAGCGGCGATATCCGGCGTGTGACGCTCTATCTCTACTACACGCAGAGTCTGGAGTTTGTGCGTCACCATCTCGATGCATTGCCGATCGAAGGAAAGGTGTTGCCCAAAACCGCAAAAATCGCGCCGTTGTACGAACCGACCGCGTCACTTTTGGATATCAAAGGATAAAAACGGATGAACGAACTCAGGCATATTGCCATTATCATGGACGGTAACGGCAGATGGGCGAAAAAACAGGGTTTCATGAAGCGTATTGTCGGTCATGAAGAGGGTGCCAAACGGGTGCGGGAGATCACGATTCACGCTTCCAATCTCGGTGTACGCTATCTGACACTCTATGCGTTTAGTACCGAAAACTGGAAACGTCCGCAGGAAGAGGTCGGTTTTTTGATGAAACTGATGGACCGTTACCTCAAAAACGAACTCAAACTCTTTTTGGAAAACAATGTCCGTTTTGATACGATCGGCGATATCACACAGTTGCCGCAAAATCTGCAGGATCGCATCGCTTATACGAAAGAGAAGACGGCACATTTTACGGGACTGACACAGGTGCTGGCGGTCAATTACGGTTCCAAAAACGAGATTGTGCGTGCGGTCAACAAAGCGGTTGAGGCGGGGAAAAAGGTCGATGAAGCGTCGTTTGACGCACTGCTCGATACAGCGGGGATGGATCCGGTCGATATACTCATACGCACCGGCGGAGATAAACGGCTGTCCAATTTCCTGCTCTGGCAGGCGGCGTACAGCGAGCTTTACTTCACCGACATATTATGGCCCGATTTTACCGTTGAAAAACTGGATGAGATTATCGCCCATTTTCAGACGGTGGAGCGGCGTTTTGGAGCGGTAAATTCATGATCGAATGGATATTGGTGACACTTTTCGGACTGCTGTTCGGATCATTTCTGAATGTATTGATTTTGCGTATTCCCAAAGAAGAGAGTATCATCTTTCCCGGATCACACTGTACAAGCTGCGGTAAAAAGCTCAAATGGTGGCACAACATACCGCTGCTTTCATGGATGATGCTGGGCGGAAAATGCTACTTTTGCAAAGCGAAAATTTCGGTGCAGTATCCGCTTGTCGAAGCGGCGACGGCGCTGATTTTTGCACTTGTCTACTGGAAAGTGCAAAATGTTCCCTACGCGATCATCGGCGGATTGGTTTTTGCCCTGCTGCTGGGACTTTCGGTCATCGACTTTCGTTACAAAGCGGTGCCCGATTCGCTGAATCTCTCTGCGCTGACACTTGCGATCTTCTCTTCGGAGACGATTTTGGCAAATATGGTCAATGCGTTGCTTTTTGCCGGCGGATTTTCACTACTGCGCTTTTATGTCTCCTATTTTGCGAAAAAGGAGGCGCTTGGCGAAGCGGATATCATGATCGCCGCGACGATCGGGGCGATGGTGGGGCTGAAACTGGGCGCGGTGGCGATTTTTCTTTCGGCGATTATCGCATTGCCGGTTTTTATGGTGATCCGGCAGAAGGATTTTGAAGTGCCTTACATTCCCTTTCTCGCACTGGCACTTTTTATCGTCTATATGGCGGACGGTTTTTTCGAAGAGGTGTTGATCAGGCTCTATGGATAGAATCAACCGCTATATTCTGAGCAATTTTGCACCCCTTTTCTTCTCGCTCTTTTTCACGCTCTATTTTCTGGTTTCGGTGATCTTTTTTATCACGATTGCCAGACTCACCGCGCTCATTTCAGTCAGTTTTGCCGATCTGGGAGAGATGTATCTCTACGCGGTGCCGGAGATCTTCTCTTATACGTTGCCGGTGGCGTACTTTATCGCCGTGGCGATGACGATGTTTCAGATGTCTAAAGAGAATGAGATTATCGTCTTGTTCGCACTCTCGATGCATCCCAAAAAACCGGCGAAGCTCTTTTTCTTCCTTTCGTTTGCGGTGTCACTCTTTTTGTTGCTCAATGCGATTTTTCTGGTGCCGCTTTCTAAACAGATGAGCAGCAATTTTATTTCGATGAAGCGAATGGAAGCGAGGCTCAATATCAAAGAGAGTGAGTTTGGACAGAAGTTTTCCAACTGGCATGTCTTTGTTAAAACAAACAATCGCCGAAACTACGGTGATATTGTCCTTTATCAGAAAGCCAAACCGGGAGAAGAAGATAAATTTATTCTGGCGAAAAAGGCGTTGCTGGAGCGTAACGCCTCGCTGCTTACACTCACCCTCATCGGCGGCAATGTCTACACGCTCGGCAATCAGACAGTCACCCGTATCGACTATGAACGGCTGAAGATGCGCTACAATCCCAAACTCCACTCGTTGCAAAGCAGTGAGATTATCGCCTACTGGAAAGCGGCACTTCATGACAAAGAGCGTGCCCGTCACCTTGCGTTTAGTGTATTGATCTCACTCTTTCCGCTGTTGACCTATCTTTTTGCGATGGCGTTTGGGATTGCCCATATGCGCTATGAGAAACCGAATGTCTATTTGAACAGTATGTTATTGGTGGTGTTTTATTATGTACTGACTTATCAGGGATCGCACCGTTTTCCACTCTATGCGACACTGGGGATCATTCTCCTCTTTGCGGCGGTGGCGCCGCTTTATTACAAAAAGCGGGTTGTGGAGCGTTTTTAGATGCGGGTTAAAATGACGCTCAGTTACGACGGCAGCCACTTTTACGGTTTTCAGGTACAAAACAGCGGTGTCGTGACCGTCGCCAACCGGCTGGAGGAGATTTTTCATTCACTGGGAATTGATTCAAAATTTGAAGCGAGCGGACGCACCGATCGCGGTGTCCATGCGACGGGGCAGGTGATCAGCCTCGATCTTCCTTCGTTTTGGCAAAATGACCTGCAACGGTTGCGCCGGGCGATCAACCAAAAAGCGCTGCCGCATATCTATATTCGTGATATCGAAGCGGTCTCTTCGGCGTTTCACGCCCGATACGACGCAAAAAAACGGGCGTATCGGTACATCGTCAGCGATGCTGAACCCAATGTGTTTCAAACCGCTTATCGCCTTTTTACGAAGCGGTTTGACGCAAAAAAGCTTCATGAAGCGGTCAAATATTTCGAAGGCGAACACGATTTTGGCTATTTTGCCAAAACCGGTTCCGATACAAAGCATTTTGTGCGTAAGGTCTATCGTGCCGATTTTTATCGTTACAAAGATTTTTATGTGTTCAGGTTTGAAGCGAACGGTTATCTGCGTTCTCAGATACGGTTGATGGTCTCTTTTTTGTTGAAGATCGGTTACGGGGAAGTCTCTGTGGCTGATCTAAAGGATCAGTTGGAAAAGAAACGGTTGGTTGTCCGGGAACCGGTCGCGCCAAACGGGCTTTATCTGACGCGAATCTGGTACTGATGCCGCCGCAAAAAGCGGTATCGGCGCATCAGGAAGCGATCTTTTTCAGTTCAATCTGTTTGAGCGTATACATTGCGAGCAGGTCTTCGTTATCAAGTCCCAGTTTCTTACAAAGTACGCCGAGTTTGAGAATCTGGTACTCTTCGTAGTTGTTCTTTTTGAGATAGGAAATCGCCGAAGGCGTTTTGTTGATTTGCGCTGCAATCTCTTTGTTCGATACTTTCATGAGTCTGTCCTGTACGTTGAATTTTGTTATACTACTAGATCGGATTATCGTGTAAATAATTTACTCTTTTGGGAAGATTTACGCAAATTTAAGGCATTGTTCAATTTGATTACTGTATTTTAACACATTTCGTGACATCAGTGTTAAATTTCAAGGCGGAAATAGTCGGTTATGCGGTTGGATCACTACCTTTATACCCATCACTATACACAAAGTCGCAATCAGGCAAAAGCGCTGATTCTGGCGCAAAAAGTTTCCGTCGACGGAACGGTCGTCACCAAACCCGCATATTTGATGGAACCTTCCCGAAGCTATCAAATCGAAATTTTAGAGGATAGACTCTATGTCAGCCGTGCGGCGGAAAAACTGAAGCGCTTTCTGGAGGCACACCCGATTGCGGTTGCGGGAAAGCGGTGTCTGGATATCGGGAGCAGTACAGGCGGTTTTGTGCAGGTATTGCTAGAGGCGGGTGCGTTGGAAGTGACAGGGGTGGATGTCGGTACCGACCAGCTTCATGAAACGTTACGAAACGATCCGCGCGTGGTCAGCGTGGAACAGACCGATGTTCGTGATTTTGAGAGTGATACGCCTTATGATCTGGTGACCTGTGATGTTTCATTTACCGGTGTTGTGCATATTTTGCCGGCGATCGACCGTCTGGCTGCCAGGGATATTGTCCTGCTTTTCAAACCGCAGTTTGAAGTGGGTAAAGATGTCAAACGTACCAAAAAAGGGGTTGTCAAAGACCAAAAAGCGATTGAGACGGCAATGCGAAGATTTGAAGCAAAGGTGAGCGCAATCGGATGGGAAACAATCGTACGGGAGCCGTCGCGGGTGAAAGGGAAAGAGGGAAATGCTGAAATCTTCTACCACTTTAGAAAATGAACGCGTGACATCGCTTGCGATCGGGGGATTTGACGGGCTTCACAGAGGACATCAGGCGCTTCTCTCCAGACTTGACAGCGACGGTGCGTTGTTGGTTGTCGATAAAGGCTTCACGCCGGCTTTGACTCCAGGGGGTGCCCGTTGTCGGCATACCGGGTATCCCTGTTTTTTTCTCGATTTCGAAGCGGTCAAAGATATGGAAGCGGAGCAGTTTATCGATCGACTCAAAGAGACTTTTCCTATGTTGCGTAAGATTGTTGTCGGGTACGATTTTCGTTTCGGCAAAGGGCGGCGCGGCGATGTTGCATTGTTACGGGAACACTCCGATCTGGAGGTGGAGGTGGTCGAGGAACAGTCTCTGGACGGGGTATCGATTCACGCGGCGACGATTCGCAAACTGATTAGAAAAGGAGAGGTCGAAAAAGCGAACAGATTGCTGGGCAGACCCTACAGTGTAGAGGGGAAAATCGTTAAAGGGCAGGGGCTTGGCAAAAAAGCGCTCTATCCGACGTTTAATCTTGATACCGGAGATTTTCTTCTGCCTGCCGAGGGAGTTTATATTAGCCGAATCAGGTTTGGAGAAGAGGCGTATCCTTCCGTCACATTTGTGGGTAAACGTCTTTCGACCGATGCGGCTTTCAGTGTCGAAACACACGTCCTGGCGCATTTACCGCAAGGGCTAGAACCCGAGAAAGCAGAGATTCTCTTCATGAAGTTTTTACGACATAACAAGCGGTTTGATACGCTATCTGCGCTTAAAAAGCAGATTGGTGAAGATATTACGAAAGCAAAAACCTTTTTTCAGGGAACGACGTAATCTTTGCTCTTCTTGTGGGTATACATCTTTTTGTCGACCTTTTCGATGACGT
>WGAE01000045.1 GCA_015489185.1 Campylobacterales bacterium | reverse complement strand
TAAGTAATCTGTTAACTTTAAAATAAGATAAAAATTGTATAATACACATCTGTTAATCTATATAACAAATGAAAAAATTTTAATCAGGAGTAAATAATGGCAAAATATGTTGAATTAACAAGTGCAAATTTTAAAGATACGATTGCAAAGGGTGTAACACTGGTAGATTTCTGGGCGCCGTGGTGCGGACCTTGTCGTATGATCGCGCCGGTGATCGAAGAGCTGGCGGAAGATTTTGACGGTAAAGCGACCATCGCGAAAGTTAATACCGATGAAGAGCAGGATATCGCGATTCAATACGGTATTCGTTCTATTCCTACACTGCTCTTCTTCAAAGACGGTGAACTGGTCGATCAAATGGTCGGTGCCGCAGGAAAACAGGTTCTGGCGGACAAACTGGACGCTTTACTTTCTTAAATATCAGAAAATCGCTATCCGGAGAGGGCTGCTCTCCGGTCTCTTCCATATAAACTGACTAAATTTACCGAAATTTCATGAAAAGAAAACGTTTTTCGATCGCCACCGTGTTTGCCTCCTTCTTCGGTGCGTTGATGGTAGCCGGGGCGTTTGCTTACTATAATTATAAATTTTCACAGTACAAATTTTTCGATTTCGGTACCCATACTTTTTATACATATCGCGATATATTTACTCCTGAGGCGGAAAAATATACGGTGCTCGTCTACAGCTCAAATATGCAAAAGAGTAAAGATATTTCCCGAAAACTGGTAAAAAAGAACCCCATACTCGCGATTGATCTCTATCAAAAGAGATTTAAAGGTGAAGATAGTATTATTCCGATAACAAGCGGCATGAACACGCTTTTGCAGTTGATACAACGTTTCAATATCTACGAGATTCCGTGTGCGTTTGAGATCAAACGCGTCAGGGGGACACGGTACAAACAAAACAGTCGAATCGAAGTGATCGAATAACAGGAGAGAATATGCTGGATTTGGCAATTATCGGCGGAGGTCCCGCGGGATTGACCGCAGGGCTTTACGCGACCAGAGGCGGTTTGAAAAATGTCGTCATGTATGAAAAAGGATTGCCCGGCGGGCAGATCACCCAAAGCAGTGAAATCGAAAACTATCCCGGTATTAAAGAAGTTGTGACGGGGATGGAGTTGATGGAACCGTGGCCCGAACAGTGTATGCGTTTTGGACTCAAGCATGAAATGGCGGAAGTGAAACGTGTTTCTAAAGAGGGAGAGACATTTAAAGTTTTACTTGCGGACGGAAATGTTGTCGATGCGAAAAGTGTCATTGTCTGTACGGGTAGTACCCCGAAACGTGCAGGTGTCAAAGGGGAAGAGGAGTTTTACGGCAGAGGTGTAAGCAACTGTGCCACCTGTGACGGATTTTTTTATAAAGATAAAGAGGTTGCGGTGCTCGGGGGCGGTGATACGGCGCTTGAAGAGGCGCTTTATCTGGCAAATATCTGCTCCAAAGTCTATCTGATTCACAGAAGAGATACCTTTCGTGCGGCACCGAGTACGGTAGAGAAAGTCAAAAACAATCCAAAAATTTCTCTGATCCTCAACAGTACGGTTAAAGAGATCTACGGTGACGCTTCGGGTGTCAACGGTGTTCTTGTCGAGAACAAGTCGGGTGAAGTGATCGATCTGAAAGTACCGGGTATTTTCATCTTTGTGGGGATGAATGTGAATAATGAAGTTTTGAAGCAGGAGGACGGTTCGTTCCTGTGCGACGTGAACGAGTGGGGCGAAGTGGTCGTCGATATTTCAATGCGCACTTCCGTTGAAGGGCTCTATGCCGCGGGCGATATTCGTATCGAAGCACCCAAACAGGTAGTTTGTGCCGCAGGTGACGGTGCGACGGCGGCGCTTCAAGTCGTGGCGAAATCACTTTAATATCAGCAGAAAGGGATCGAAACTTATGATAAATGTAGGTGTACACGGATCGACCGGAAGGGTCGGTCAGTTGATTATCAAAAATCTCAAAGGCGATGAGGAGGCGCGTACGGCGACGCTGCACGCGATCGAAAAGTTCGATATACCGATCGATGATGATGTACTGGTAACGAACAATACGCGAACACTCCTTGAAAACAGTGATGTCGTGATCGATTTTACGTTACCGGACGGTACTGAAAAGCTTTTAGAAACTGTGCTGGCAGGGTACCCGACACCGCTGGTTATCGGAACGACAGGACTGAACAAACATCAGCTCAATCTGATGGAAGAGGCTGCTCAGTATATGCCGATACTTTATGCGACCAATATGTCGCTGGGTGTGGCGATTTTGAATAAACTGGCGGCATTAGCGAGTGAAGCACTCAGTGATTTTGATATAGAGATTGTTGAGATGCACCACCGCCATAAAAAGGATGCCCCCAGCGGTACCGCTTTGACGCTTGCGGAGCATGTCGCGGCGGCAAGAGGGCTGGATCTGGATAAAGTACGGGTCAGCGGAAGAGACGGTAACATCGGTGCGCGCAGCAAAGATGAGATTGCCGTGATGGCGCTTCGCGGAGGAGATATTGTCGGGCGTCATACTGTCGGATTTTATAACGACGGAGAGTTTATCGAACTCAACCATACCGCCACCAGTCGCGATACTTTTGCCAAAGGAGCGATCAAAGCGGCTAAATGGCTGGTAAAACAACCGAACGGACTTTACAGCATTAACGATTGTCTGGGGATATAGGGGAGATATATGTGTGCAGTTGTAGGGGTTTTCAACGTCAAAAACGCTTCCAAAGTTGCCTATTACGCACTTTTTGCGATGCAACACCGCGGACAGGAGGCTTCCGGAATCAGTTCGAGCGACGGTAAACGTATCTATACGCGGAAGCGAAGGGGATTAGTGACAGATGTATTTTCCGATGAAAATACGTTCGAATATCTCAAAGGCTCCAAAGCGATCGGTCACAACCGTTACTCCACCGCCGGAAGCGACTCGATTGCCGATGCACAGCCGATTGCGGCGAAGTATCTGCTGGGAGAGATTGCAATCGCACACAACGGAAATCTGATCAATAAAAATGAAGTGCGTGAAAAACTGATTCAGGAAGGAGCGATTTTCCAATCCTACATGGATACGGAGAATATTATCCATCTGATTGCAAGAAGTCAGAAAGACAACCTCCAGGATCGGATTATCGAGGCGCTCGATCAGATCAAGGGGGCGTATTGTCTGTTGATTCAAAGCCGTACCAAGATGTTTGCAATCCGTGATCGCTACGGAGTGCGTCCTCTGGCTTTGGGTGAATTTGAAAACGGCGGTTATATTGTTGCGAGTGAGACGTGTGCGTTTGACCTGGTAGGAGCGCGTTTTGTGCGTGAAGTACGACCGGGTGAGATGCTTATTTTTGAAAAGGGCAAAGAACCGAAGTCGATACAACTTTATGAACCGGAGCCTCGTCCCTGTGCTTTTGAGTATATCTATTTTGCCAGGCCGGATAGTGTGATTAACGGTAAAAATGTTTATGAAAAACGGGTAGAGATGGGACGCAGACTGGCGCGTGAAAATCCGGTCGATGCGGATATCGTTTTGCCGGTTCCCGACAGTGGTGTCGCCGCGGCACTGGGGTATGCCGAAGAGAGCGGTATTCCCTTTGAAAACGCGATTGTCCGCAACCATTATGTGGGCAGAACGTTTATCGAACCGATTCAGGAGATGCGCGACCTGAAAGTGCGTCTGAAGCTTTCGCCTATCAAATCGGTTATTGAAGGTAAACGCGTCGTGATTATCGACGATTCGCTGGTGCGGGGTACGACATCGAAGCAGATTGTCAAAATGCTCAAGGAAGCGGGTGCGAAAGAGGTGCACTTTAAGCTTGCCTCGCCGCAGATCAAACATCCCTGCAAATACGGCATCGATACGCCGAGTTATGAAGAGTTGATCTCCGCCAATATGAGTGACGAAGAGATACGTCAGTATATCGGTGCAGACAGTCTCTCTTTCCTTTCACTGGACGGTTTGCTGGATAGTCTCGGAAGAGATACGCAATATTCACTTGTCAGTTTCGACGGAAACTATTTTATACAGTAGTGGCGACACTTCATGAGAGAGATCTTGACCG
The DNA here is from genome assembly GCA_015489185.1 of Campylobacterales bacterium. Classification (GTDB taxonomy): domain Bacteria; phylum Campylobacterota; class Campylobacteria; order Campylobacterales; family QNZT01; genus QNZT01. Next base: position 15,638 of record WGAE01000045.1, on the reverse strand, counting down.
CCGGGCGCTATTTTCGCCGAAAATTCGGATGCAATGTTTATAAAGTACCCATCTCCGTACTCGGGTTTACTTGTCCGAATATTGACGGCAAAGTCGCCAAAGGCGGTTGTACCTTTTGTGAAAACGAATCGTTCAGTCCCAATCTTTCACAAAAAGCACCACGTAAATTTTTTCTCAGCCCTGAATCTGTGGAAAATCCGTTGCTGGAACGACAGATAGAGCAGGTAAGGTCGCAGTATCGTTTTACCAAAAACAGACTTGCCAAAAAGTTCGGTGCTAAAAAGTTTATCGCCTATTTTCAATCCTTTACCAATACCTATGCGCCGCTTGATACACTCAAAGCGCTCTATGAAGAGGCGCTGGCGCAGGAGGATTGTATCGGGCTTAGTATCGGAACACGTACTGATAGTGTCAATGATGAAATCCTTTCTTATTTGCAGGATTTGAGTAAAGAGTATGAAATCTGGATTGAGTACGGCATACAGAGTGTCTACGATGAGACCCTCGAAGCGATCAATCGGGGGCATAGTGTCGCAAATATAGAGGAGTGGATTCTCCGTACCAAAGCGTACGGTCTCAATGTCTGCGGGCATCTGATCTTCGGACTTCCCGCAGAAACACAAGAGATGATGCTCGATAGTGTGACTGCCGCCATCGAATGGAAAGTCGATTCTCTGAAAATTCACCCGATGTATGTGACCAACAATACTGCGCTTGCCGTCGATTATCGTAAAGGAAAATTTGTCCCTATTACCGAAGAAGCCTACATCGATACGCTGATCAAAGCGTTCAAAATGTTGCCGGAAAATATCATGATCCAGCGTATCACGGCGGGGATCGATGATGCCTCTTTACTCGCTCCCGAATGGTGTCGTAACAAGCACACACAGATGAAACATATTCGCGAAGCGTTGCAAAAAGAGGGATTCATCTACTGAAAGATGCCAACCGCATTTCAAAAAGCAGTCTGGGAAGCCCTCTCCAAAATTCCACGCGGTAAAGTGACCACCTACGGTCACATCGCCCGATATCTCGGCACCAAAGCCGTACGTGCCGTCGGTACGGCGGTCGGCAAAAATCCTTATGCCCCTGAAGTTCCCTGTCATCGTGTTGTACCTTCAAACGGTAAAATCGGCAACTACTCCGGTGAAGGCGGTGTGGAGAGAAAAATCGCGCTGTTAAAAGAGGAAGGCGTGGAAGTGAAAGAGGGAAAAGTGGTGCGGTTTGAAGAGCTGCTCTTCAGGTATGAGAAATAGTTTGCTATAATAATATAGCTGCTCTGATAAAGGATAAAGATGTCTCTTCTGATACAGCTGAAACACTTTTTTGCCGATAAAACATATCCGTTTGTTTTACTTTTCGGTTCTTACAGTGATGCTACATTCCATGAGATGAGCGATGTGGATATTGGTATTTTTTATGCGAACGATGTTGATTATAAAGATCTTGGATATAACATCGTAATGCTGGAAACAGAGATTGATAAAAAGGTTGATATGATCGCATTGAACGACATTTACAAAAAAGATCCTCTTTTCGCTTTTAAAATATTGCAAAATCATACTCCTGTGCTTATGAATGACGAAAAAGCATATATCGCATTCAAAACTGCTTCTCAGCTTTATTATCTCGATCATAAACCGTTGATTACAATGAATGAGCGTATGTTTGCACAAAGAATCGAAAACGATAAAATAGGGGAGCGTAATTTTGTTACAGAGACTTGAAATACTGGAAGAGAATATCCATACACTTAAAAATTTACAAAAACATTATTCCCTCGAGGATATTCAAAAAAACAGATTGGATGAGTGGTCACTGCGTTACGGTATATTTGAGTCGATACAGGTTGTCATCGATATCGCGTGTCATCTGGCAGGGAAATACAATCTTGGTTCAGCAAAAAGTTATGTGGAATGTATCGAGCTATTACAAAAATATGATTATATTGACGAGAATTTGGCAAAAAGCCTGGTCTCAGCAGTAGGGTTACGTAATTTACTTATCCATGAATATGTGAAAATTGATGTTAAAAAACTGTATGGATTCCTGGAATATGTCGATGATTTTTCCCTTTTTATCAAAAGTGTTCGGGAATACATATAAATAACTGTTATTCCATGAATGAACTTGTTTCTCTCCTATCCTCCAAAACGTCACTGAATCGAAAACAGATCGAAAATATTTTATCATTGCTGGAAGAGGGTGCGACGATTCCGTTTATCGCGCGGTACCGAAAAGAGTTGACAGGCGGGGCGGATGATGAGACGCTGCGGGCGTTTGCGGAGCAGTATGAAAAGACGAAAAACTTTTTAAAACGGCGTGAAGAGATTGTCGCCACACTCAAAGAGCGGGGTATGTGGAAAGAGAAGCTTCATGAAGCGTTGTATCAGGCGACGACGCTGACACAGCTCGAAGATCTTTACCGTCCATATAAAGAGAAGAAAAATACTCGTGCAATGAAAGCGATCCAAAACGGTCTGGAACCGCTGGCGAATCTTTTGCAAAAGGGAACACTCTCCAAAGCGGCATTTGAACAGGAAGCGCAGAAGTACTGTAAAGGTGCGGTCAAAACAGTTCATGAAGCGATTGCCGGGGCGCAGGATATCATCGCCGAGCGTTACAGCGACGATGCGAAAGAGCGGGAGATATTGCGTAATTTGATGCTCAGACACGGTACATTGGAAGTGAAAAAGGCGAAGGGTTTTAAAGAAAACAGTGTTTATAAAAACTATGCCGAGCACAGTGAAAAGGTGGCGTATGTCCCTTCTCATCGCTATCTTGCGATCATGCGCGGGGTGAAAGAGAAAGAGCTGAGCGTGAAGATCACGATCGATACGGAGCGCTATTTTGAGACGCTGAGGCGTTTTCGACTCAAAAGCCATATGCAAAGCAGCAGTGAGTGGTATTTCGATGCGTTGCGGGACGGGTTTAAACGGCTGATTTTTCCCTCGATCGAAAGAGAAGTACATCATGAACTCAAAGAGCGTTCTGACAGGACGGCAATTGCGGTTTTCGGGAAGAATCTGACGCAGCTTTTGATGACGCCGCCCGTGACGGGGAAAGTGTTGCTCGGGGTCGATCCGGCGTTTCGTACCGGGTGTAAACTGGCGGTAATCGATGAAAACGCTACTTATCTCGACCATGCGGTTATCTACCCTACCGCGCCGCATAACGATTTTGAAGGTGCGGTGAAAGTGATCGACAAACTGGTCGAAAAGTATGGTATTTCCGGTGTGGCGATCGGCAACGGTACCGCGTCGCGTGAGACGCAGGACTTTTTCGCCCGCTACAACAAAAGGCGTACGCAACCGCTCAAATATACCGTTGTCTCCGAAGCGGGAGCATCGGTCTATTCCGCGTCGAAGATTGCCGCACAGGAGTATCCGAAACTCGATGTGACGATACGTGGTGCCATCTCGATCGCGCAGCGTCTGAGAGATCCGATGGCGGCGCTGGTGAAGATCGATCCCAAATCGCTGGGAATAGGGCAGTATCAGCACGATGTCGATCAAAAATTGCTGGAGCGAAAGCTTCATGAGTGTGTCGAAGTTCTGGTCAATCGTGTCGGGGTCGATGTCAACAGTGCGTCGGTTTCACTGCTCTCCTATCTGGCGGGTATCGGGCAGAAGGTGGCGGAAAATATTGTCGCGTATCGTGAAGAAAACGGAGCGTTTCGTACCAAAAGCGATCTTTTGAAAGTCAAGGGCCTCGGGCAAAAAGCGTATGAGCAGTGTGCAGGATTTGTACGTATCCGTGAGGGTAAGAGTATTTTGGACAATACGGGCGTGCATCCTGAGAGTTATAAGATCGCCGAAGTGCTGCTTGAAAATCCCGATGCCGATGTCGCTGTGCTTTGTGAAAAGTTCGGTGTGGGAGCGGTGACAGTCGAAGATATAAAAAAAGAGTTGGCAAAACCGGGGTTTGATCCCAGAAGTGAATTACCTGCGCTCCCGTTTCGTGATGATGTTACGGATATTGACACACTTCATGAAGGAAGTATCGTTTCGGGAATTGTGCGCAATATCGCCGATTTTGGGGCGTTTGTGGATATCGGACTTAAAAATGACGGGATGATTCATATCTCGAAGATGAGCAAGAAGCGCATCTCTCATCCGCTGGAAGTTTTATCTTTAAATCAGTACCTGCCGCGGATTGAAGTGATCGGCATTGATCGTGAACGGGGGCGGGTAAGTCTCAGTTTGAAGGGGGTTTGAGTCGGGATATGGTAGAATCATAAAAACTCAGAGGAGACGATGAATGTTCATGAAGGGCAAAAAAGGGTTGATTGTAGGTGTCGCAAATAATAAATCGATTGCGTACGGTATTGCAAAAGCGTGCAGAGAACAGGGAGCGGAACTGGCGTTTACCTACTTGAATGAACAGTTGGAAAAGCGTGTACGACCGATTGCGGAAGAGATGGGAAGTAGTGCGGTGTATCAACTTGATGTCACAAAAGCCGAAGAGCTTGAAGCGCTGACAAAGAGTCTTGAAAAAGATTTCGGTAAAATCGATTTTCTGGTTCACTCCGTCGCTTTTGCGCCGCGCCGTGCACTGGAAGGAAGTTTTCTGGAGACCGAGCAGGCGGATTTTGCACTGGCGATGGATACCTCGGTCTATTCGCTGGTCTCTTTGACACGCGCGTGTTTGCCTGTGATGAACGACGGCGGTTCGATTCTCACACTTTCGTATCTCGGTGGTCCGAAATATGTGCCGCATTATAATGTCATGGGTGTCGCTAAAGCGGCGCTGGAGGCGAGCGTGCGTTATCTGGCGGTCGATTTGGGAAGCCGCGGAATTCGCGTCAACGCCGTGAGTGCGGGACCGATCAAAACACTGGCGGCAAGCGGTATCGGGGATTTTAAAAATATTCTCCACTGGAATGAAATCAACGCACCGCTGAAGAAAAATGTGACAATCGAAGAGGTGGGTAACAGCGGTATGTATCTGCTCAGCGACCTATCCAGCGGTGTGACGGGTGAAGTACATTATGTCGATGCCGGTTATCATATTATGGGTATGGGAGCAGTTGAGAAAGATGAAAACGGCAGGACAGTGTTGAGCTGGGATCAACGAAACAGATAGTTCATGAAGCTCTTTTTTCAAAAGCTCCTCTATGTCGGGGTAATGCTTTTTATCATCGCGCTGATTTCGTTTGTCGCGATTCATGCCGCTCCGAACTCTTTTTTCGCCAGCGGTGAGCTTAACCCCAATATTACCAAAGAGTCTATCGAACATCTCAAGGCGGTTTATGGACTCGACAAACCGCTCTATGTGCAGTTTTTCTCCTGGCTCAAAGCGTTGTTGCATCTTGATTTTGGAATTTCGTTTGCCAGCGGGAAACCTGTCAAAGAAGAGATTCTCTCTCGTTTGCCGATTACACTGACGATCAATCTCATATCGATGGTGCTGGTCTTTTTTATTTCACTCTATCTGGGGATTCAAGCGGCGATGCGACAGGATAGTACGTTTGATCGTACGCTGAAGCGTTTTTCACTGATCAGTTACGCCGTTCCCTCTTTCTATCTGGCACTGTTGTTGATTATCTTCTTTTCGGTTAAATTGGGTTGGTTTCCGATCTCCGGATTGCATTCGATCGAGCCGAAAGAGGGGATAGCGAAGTTATTGGATGAAGCGTGGCATCTGGTTTTGCCGATTTTTGTGATTGTTTTTGGCGGTGTGGGAAGTTTGATGATGTATGTGCGCAGTCTGACAATTGACATTCTCAAAAGCGATTATATCTTTTTTGCCAAAGCGAGAGGTGTGGATGATAAGACCTTGCTTCGTCGCTATATTTTGCCCAATCTTTCACCGCCTATCGTTACGATGCTGGGACTTTCTCTGCCGGGACTCATCGGCGGAAGTGTCATTCTCGAGTCGATCTTTTCGATCGAAGGCATGGGGCTTTTGTTTTATCAGAGTGCGATGAGCCGTGATTACCCTGTGATTATGGGGATTTTGATTATCTCTGCCTTTTTGACGCTTCTTGGCAATATCCTCGCCGATCTGGTACTACTCAAACTCAATCCTCACTTTAAAAGAGGACACTAGGATCAATATTTATCATAAATATATGCGATCAGCGCCTTGAGTTTATCTTCAGGTATCGCCCCTTTCTGGGAAATCATTAATCCAAACTGGTTGATCGTTTTTTCACCCATCAGTGAATTTTGAAGAGAAGGAGCGAGGAGATATTTGAGTACATGTTCGACAAACACCTCTTTTTGTGGATAAGATTTTTTATAGACCGAAACAATCGCCTTCATAGGCGGCGCGACAATTAAATCGGGATCGGTCAGTTCATGACACATTGCACAGTCTTTCTGATATAACGCCTCCAAACTTTCTGCGTAGAGTGATGTGGATGTGTATAAAAATAGTGCAGGAAAAATTATCGTAAGAATACGTAACATAGTGATGAAGTTCCTTGAAAACGGATTTTTGTGAGAAGATTATGGAATAAAGCGGCTTAAAATTAACTTAGTAAAATTATTTTAATCTAAGAAAACAACTTTGCAAGTTTTTTGATATTTTCAGAGAAGTGTTTTGGAGCAATGAATGAAAAATGTCTGCGAATATAGTTGCATATATTCGCAGACACGACGCAATGACAGACTATTTTGCATCTTTGATTGTAAAGACAACACGGCGATTTTTACGACGCCCTTCCGGAGTGGTGTTGTCTGCGATCGGTTTGGAAGAACCGAATCCCACATAACTTAGTATAGCGGCATCAACACCTTTTGAGGTGAGGTAATCGACTACGCTTTTTGCACGGTTTTGGCTCAGTTTGAGATTGAACTCTTCGTTACCTTTGGAGTCGGTATGTCCTTCAACGACATAGTGATATTCAGGATGTGCTTTAATGATCTCGGCGACTTTGTCAAGCAGTTGTTTACTTTTTGGTGTCAAAATTGCGTTGCCTGTCTGAAACTCGATTTTTGCAAGTTTGAATGTGCTCATGATGTTGGAAAGCACCATCTGTTTGCGCAGATCTTTGTTTTCATTCTCCAGTTGTTGTAGTTTATTTTCAAGTTCGCTTTTTGTTTGTGTCAGAGTCTGTAATTTCTCTTCGAGCGCTTTTTTGTCCGCTTCCGTATCGTTAAGCTTTTGTTGCAGTGTTTCAAGCTCTTTTTGGGTTTGAACTAGTTTTGCTTCGATCTCTTCTTTTGCTTTTGCTACGGTTTGGAGTTTTGATTGTGTCGCTTGAACTGTTTGATTCAGATCAACCAGACTTTGTTTCAAATGTGCTGTTTCTTCCTCTTTTTGAGAACCGAGCTGTTTCGCCGTCAGCAGTGCCGCTGAAGCAGCCGCCAGTTTTTCCTGCAATTTTGAAGCGGTACTGTTGCACTCCTGTCTGACAGCCGCGATTTTTTGTTGCATTTGCTCTTTTTCCGAAGCACATTGCTCCTGAAGTGCTTTGAGGTTTTGCAGCGTCGCGTTATGGTCACCCGCAAGCGCTTCGAGTTTGGATTGTGCCGTCGCGTACTCTTCATGAAGAGCCAGCATCTTCTCCTGTGTACTGTTATGTTCTTGTGTTAATTGTTGCAAAGCTGTTGTTTTAGCTTCCAGCGCACCGGTTAACTCTTCGATCTTTTTCTCCAGAGCACCGATTTTTTCATGTTGTTCATCTGCATTTGCAAGTTTTGCTTTCAGCGCTTCATTTTCCGCTTTGAGTTTTTCAAGTGCATCCTGAAGCATCTTTTTTTCATCTGCAACTGCAGAGAGTTTGTTTTTATTGACAGTTGTTGCCTCTTTTGCGGCAGCCAGTGCGGCAAGAGTGGCGGTCAATTTTTGTTGCAAGGCATTATGGTCTTCGTTCTTCGATGCCTGTAGTTTGCTAATTTGTGCCGCGAGTCGCTCTTTTTCGTGTGCGAGTTTTTGCAATGCCTGCTCTTTACGATCAACAGTTTGCAGAAGTTCATGCAGTTTGGCATCTTTTGCTTCGAGTTTCGCTTTGAGTTGTGCAATTGTCTCAGAGAGTTCCTGAGTACCGGAAACCTCTTTTTGCAGTTCGGATAGTTTCTCTTTGTACGCGTCGATCTGTTTTTGCAGTTTATCGGTACGTTCTTCACATGCTGCTTTCGCTTCTGTTGCTTTTTGCAGTTGTGCTTCTTTTGTACGGAGTGCTTTTTTCAGGTTTTCGAGTTTGGAAAGAGCGGCATCATAACGTGCTTGCAGTGCAATCAGCGCAGTGTTCTCTTTTTTCTTTTCAGTCGTGTCAGTTGTGGAGATCAGTTTTTGAGTATTGGGTGTTTCTTCTTTTTTCGTTTCTGCCGGTACTTCTTTTTTTACCTCTTTTTTCTGAACCGGTTTTTTGGATGTTTCAGCAGCTTTTTCAGCTGTATTTTGTGAGGGTGTTTTTTCTAGTACAGCTGTTTGTGAGGCAGTTTCGCCGCTCTTTAGGTAGAGGGTTTTCTGATTGACGGCTCCTTCAGGTATACGGGTAATATTTTTAGGAGAGTCGTCACCGTGATAAGTGTAGACTTCCGCTTGCTCCTCTTGTTTGGTTTCATCATTGCTGCATTTGCTTACAAAGAGCCCGATTAGCGCCAGTAGAATCAGCGCAACGACCGATTTTTGCCTGATGTTATCCATCTTCCATACCTCCTGGATTATTTTCAAAAATTATAGCTAGTTAGCAATAAATTAAAATAATCCGAAGGTATTAGTCCGTTTTTGTAAACTTTTATTCGCCAAAAAGTGCTTTGAGTGCGTCCGGATTGCTTTGCGGTTTCTCTTCTGTCGAAGTAGTAACGCCTGCACTGCCTTCGAGTTCTTTAAGTTCGATTTCATACCCCGTAAGCATTGATGCAAGTCTGATGTTGATACCGCTTTTACCGATCGCTTTCGATTTTTGGTCGGCAGGCAGGGTGACGATTGCCTTCTCTCCTTCAATTTTGACCGAAGAGATGATTGCCGGTGACATCGCTCTGGCAATATACTTTTCCGGAATGGTGCTATATTCGATACAGTCGATATTTTCTCCGTGCAGTTCCTGACTGACGGCATTAATACGCACTCCCTTGGTTCCGACGGTTGCACCGACGGGATCGACGTTTGGTGTGACGGCTGAGAGTGCGACTTTAGCACGCTCTCCCGGAATTCTGGCACTGCCGTGAATGACAACCAGTCCGTCTTTGATTTCAGGAACCTGAAGTTCCAGGAGTTTTTCGAGAAATTTAGGAGATGTTCTGGAAACTTCGATCTGCATACCGAGTTTTTTGTCGATATAGACACGACGAATCACCGCTTTGACGGTATCACCGACTTTGAATTTCTCCCCTTTGATACGGCTCTTCATCGGCAAGATCGCCTGTACTTCCCGATATTCGAGATACGTGTTTTCGTTGTTGTCAACACGGGTAACGGGGGCGCTGATCAAATCACCGATTTTCTCTTTATATTTTTCGAAAATATTTTGTTCGAGCAGACGCTGAATGTGGTATTCGAGTTCTTTGTAGAGAATTGCGGCGGCGGTTCTTCCCATGTTGTCCAGTGAAAGCTGATAGGTAATTTCGTCACCGACTTCCACGTCCGCATCCGCCTCTTTTGCTTCGCTGACCGCGATATATTTTTCGGCATCTTCCGGATTTTCGTTTAATCGTTCATCATCGTCCGCAACAACGAGCACTTTTTGATACAGATGCAGCTCTTTGCTCTTTTCATCAATCGAAACGGCATAATCATACTCTTCTCCGAAGACTCTTTGTGCCGTTTTGATCAAAGCGGTGGATACCGCCTCTTTTGCTTCATCCATTTTCAGCCCTTTTTCATGGGCAATAGATTCTATGATATTGATGATCTTTTCCACTTTTCGCTCTGCTCCTTTTGGTTGTCGTTTTTTCTGATTGGTTGAAACGCGGTGTATTGCAGCCCGGAGTTTTTTAGTAGTGAACGGATTATAGCAATTCGGTGCTTAAAATACTATTTATCAGTTATTCAACCAAATGGTGGTATACTCTCTCTTTATCAAGAAACAAGATTTTAAAAAACAGGAAATGACGAAATGACGTTAAAATTAGCGAAACAGGAAAAGAATTCGAAACAAAAAAAAGTGACCCTTGATGATATCGAAAAAGATCTCCAGAAACACGGTGGTCAGAAGATTTTCTATTTTGATCATGAGAATCCGCACAAAGAGATGAATGCGCTGGTGGCACATTTTGAAGATGAAGGGTACAGCGTCTATCTTCGTACGGTTCGTTACGGGCTTGACGAGAACGACTATATTTACGAAGTACATATTTTATAGGCGGCGTCTGTTTTGGCTAAGAAACTTTTTATCGAAACGCTCGGCTGTGCGATGAATGTTCGTGACAGCGAGCATATTATCGCGGAGTTATCCACGAAAGAAGATTATGAACTGATCGAGCGATGTGAAGATGCCGATCTGATTTTGATCAATACCTGCAGTGTCCGGGAAAAGCCGGTGCAAAAACTTTTTTCTGAAATCGGTCAGTTTAACAAAAAGAAGAAGCCCGATGCAAAAATCGGTGTATGTGGATGCACGGCGAGCCATCTTGGAGAAGAGATCATCAAGCGGGCGCCGTATGTTGATTTTGTGCTCGGGGCGCGGAACGTTTCGAAGATTACCGACGTGATACACCGTAAAGGTGCGGTTGAAGTGGATATCGACTTTGATGAAAGTACGTACGCTTTCAGCGACTATCGCAATACGCCCTATAAAGCGTTGATCAATATTTCGATCGGATGTGACAAAGAGTGTACATACTGTATCGTGCCTGCGACACGGGGTGAAGAGATCTCGATTCCGCCGGAACTGATTATTCAGGAGGCAAGCAAAGCGGCAAAAAGCGGTGCAAAAGAGATCTTTTTGCTGGGACAAAATGTCAATAATTACGGCAGACGTTTCAGTGACGGACGTCGAAAAATTGATTTTTCCGATCTTCTGCAGATGGTAAGCGAAATTGATGAGGTGGAGCGCATTCGTTTTACTTCACCGCACCCGCTGCATATGGACGACAAATTTCTGGAAGTCTTCGCCTCCAACCCTAAAATCTGCAAGTCGATGCATATGCCGTTGCAGAGCGGTTCTACGGAGATTTTGCGGGCGATGAAGCGCGGTTATTCGAAAGAGTGGTTTTTGGATCGTGCGTTTAAATTGCGGGAATTGGTGCCGGATGTGCATATCAGCACCGATATTATCGTCGCGTTTCCGGGAGAGACGAAAGCAGATTTTGAAGATACGATGGATGTGATTGAACAGGTTCGATTTGAGCAGATTTTCAGTTTCAAATACTCTCCCAGGCCGTTGACCAAAGCTGCGGAGATGGAACCGGTCGATCCGCAGATAGCATCCGAGCGTTTGACGCGACTCCAAAACCGCCATATGGAGATATTGGATGACATTACCGCGGCACAAAAAGGTCGCGTGTTCGATGTCTATTTTGATGAACTTAAAAGTGGAGGTATGGTTTCCGGACGCAGTGATAACAACTTTATCGTACAGGTTCGCGGTAGCGAAGAGTTGTTGGGTAAGACACTCCCTGTAAAGATTACGGAACCCAGAAGGATGGTGCTTTATGGGGAAGTTCTTCAACAGGAATCGTAAGCGAAAGCTACTGCTCTTTTTTGCGCCGCCGCTGGCGTACGCTTTGATCCGTCTGCTCTATTTGACGTGCAGAAAAGAGTTTCATATGCCCAAAACACCGCTACAGCCGCCGGTTTTGGTAGCGTTTTGGCACGGTGAGATTTTGATGAATCCGTTTATCTATGTAAAGTATCTGCGTCATATCAAGATGGCGCTGATGATCAGTGAGCATTTTGACGGGGAACTGATTGCTAAAACGGCACGTTTTTTCGGGTTCGGTTTTGTGCGGGGCAGTAGTTCCAAAGGGGCGATCAAAGCGCTCAAGGAGAGTTTTCGTTTGATTGATAAAGGTGTGAGTCTGGCGATTACGCCCGACGGTCCAAGAGGTCCCAGGCACTCCGTTGCCGACGGAATCGTAGTGATTGCACAGAAAAAAAATTTGCCGATTGTCGCATGCCGATACACGGCGTCACGCTACTGGCAGATGCCAAGCTGGGATCGGTTCATCATCCCAAAACCGTTTTCAAAGCTTGACTTTTATATGAGCGAACCGTTTTATGTGACAGATCTCTCCAGAGAAGAAGCGAAAGATAAAATCAAGGAGTTCATGAACCGCTATGTTTAAAACGATTGTGACGATTCTGATTCTGTTTATCGGTTTGATGCTGCTCTTTTTCTTCGGCTTCAACGATTCTTATAAATACTCCTGGGAAGCGCGGATGAAATATTTTATGGGAGATTATGCCGCAGCCAGAGAGTTGGCGAAAAAGGCGTTCGATATCGATCCCTACAATAAAATGGCTTTTTCTATTTTAGCACAGAGTAAGATCTCTGCACGTATGGCGGATTATATTCAGGAAGCGGACAAATATTTGCGAGATATTGAAAATCTAACGCAAAAAGAGACATTATCAACCGCGGATAAACTGAAAATCAAAATGATCACTGAAGTGATGATCGAAAAGTTCAACAAACTCAATCCGACGGTTTTGACAGATAAAGAGCTTTATGCCGAGTGCATTAAACGATACAAAAAATTCAAAACGATTCATGACAGACTTTTTGCACAAAAAGAGTGAGGCGTTTCTGGAGTATCTGCAGACACGCAACTATAGTGAACGTACACTGAAGACCTATCGGGAAAATCTTCATGAAGCGTTGCGATATGTTGAAGTCATCGTTGAAAATGAAGGAACGATCATCGATCTAATGCCTTACAGGCTACATCTTGCATCCCGAAAAAAGCGTACCGTATACAAAAAAATTTCGATTTTCAGGTCGTTTGTCTCCTACCTGGCAGACAGAGGAGAAGTGATTCGTCTGCGTAACGATATGTCAGTGAAGCTTCCCAAAACTTTGCCCAAACCTGTTGAAACGGCGCATATTTTTGAAGCGCTTCAGCGATGTACATCTGAAGAGAAGATTTTAGTGGAGCTGGTTTACGGACTGGGTTTGCGTATATCTGAACTTTGTGGATTGCAGGTTAAGGATATTGAAAACGGGTGGGTCAGGGTTAAAGGAAAAGGTGATAAAATCCGACGATTGCCGTTGCCGGATCGTGTTGCAGAAACAGTGATGGAACATATACGACAAGCCGATCCCAGAGTCTATCTTTTCGAAAAGTCAGGTAGTCGGATGACGGAAAATCAGATCCGTTATCGTATCGAAAAAATATTCAAGAAAATCGGTATGAAAGTGACACCGCATCAGTTGCGTCACGCCTTTGCGACCGATTTGCTAAACAGGGGAGCGCGAATTACCGATGTAAGTATACTGCTTGGGCACGCTTCTCTGGAGACGACACAAATCTATACCAGACTGAACGACCGTGCCAAATTGCGCAATTATCAAAAGGCACATCCTCTGTGCGGAGAGTACGATGGGTATACTACAGACGATTAGAAAACGATTGACCACGCAATATATCGGTGTGATGGTGTATGAAGATATTTGTGTCGTCAAAGTGCAGAAGGTCAAACACGAAAAAATCGTTTTCGAAGAGGAAAAGTCGTTTACATTGGCGACGAAAGATAAGTTGACCAAAGAGGTCGTTGCCTATCTGCAAACGCGTCAGGAAGAGGTTGAACAGACCTATGTCGCACTTTTTTTGAATACGCACGGCCAGGGGGTGGTACCTTCATGTGAGCGTTCGGTTTACGAAAAGTTTCATATTGACTATGACAATATTAAATCGGTCTGTGTCGACAAAAAATATGCAATCTATGCATCGGATATCGATATCAAGTGGGCACAAAAACTCTTTGCGGACGTTGGACTTGACTTTATTTTCTCTCCGTTTTTGATTGTGGAAAATCTTCGCAAACATGCTATAAGAAAAGTGCAGGGCATTGTTCTTTATATGCTTGTGGGTATCAATTCGATCACGGTCATGATTTTCCAGGATGACAAATTGTTGTATGGAACATTTATCAATATTGCGAGAGAAGAAGATCTTCTGACTTCCGAATTTGCGGATGATATGATGGATGAGAGCGATGACGATTTGTTGGATGATCTGGATCTCGATATGGAACTTGAAGAGTCGGAAGAGATTTCTGAATTGTTAGAAGAAGCCGTAAGCGATAAAAAAAGTTTGACTCAGCAAGAAGATGATACTATAAAGCTTAAATTATTTGGACAAGATTTACGTTTGGTAAAATATTTTGATGCTTCGCTGAGAGAGTTTTACGATAACGAACTTTATGAAAGTGATTTTGTCACACAAGTGAAGATTTATGACGGAGCCGATTTGAATCCTGAGATCGTACGCTATCTGAAAGAGCAGTTACTGGTGGATATCGATGTGCAGAAAACAGAGATTGATGAGGAACTCATGAAGTTGTTGAAACAAGAGGTGAATGCTGTTGCGTAGTTTTATACAACCTCGCAAAAAACGATTGCTGGACAATATGACGGCAATGTGGCTGGCATTTATTGTTTTGATTGCCGCAGGATTGATTATATTCGGTATTTTACTCCATTATAAATCGTCATTTTATATTAAAATGCTCGAGGAATTGCACCAGAAAAACGGCAAGGTAGTTCAAAAAGTCGAAAAACTACAGAAAAAAATTGCCCTGGTTACGATGCAAAATAAGTTATACCATGAAGTAACAAACGCCAATACCGCTCTGAAAGAGAGTATTCGCAATATGTTCGATCTGATTCCGGATCAGATTACCTTAACCAAAGTGGTGATGGAAAAGAAGAGCCTCTATCTCAAAGGGTATACGAACACGCCGGAATCGTATACATTATTACTCGAGCCGCCGCTGAAATCGATTTTTACCCAGACAAAGGTCAAATTCAGTCGTGATGAACAGGGCAGAACGGTATTTGAATCATACAATACGGTAGCGGATACAACACCGGGTAACTTGGGAAAGGATGAGAATGCGAGTCAATGATAAAACTTTAAAGTTTACAATTTTCATCCTCGCTTTTCTCGTTGTTGTTACAGCCTTTGTACTCTTGTTTGTGATCCCCGGTATTAAATCGTTTAAAACCAAAAAAGCGGAATATTATCAACAACTGCGTACTGAAAAACATCTTGTGGAAGAGGAGAAAGCACTCACAGCCAAATTAGAGAAACTGAAGGCGACAAATCAAAAAGTTTTGCGTGCGTTTCAGAAAGATTTCAATGAAACAGAGTTTTTAAATATGGCGCATCGCTATTTTACGAATGTCAAACTTGTACCGAAGCGTAAACGCACGACCGAAAGTGGTTTGCAAATCTATGAATTTGAGGCCGATTTCAATGCCGATACCCCTGTACAGTTCTATCGGTTTATTGATACGGTCAATCAAATGGACAACATTGTGAAAATAAACTTTCCCGTTATTCTCGAAGCACATAAGCGCATTATCACTTTACAATTTAAGATGAGCGTATACAGACTTTTGGACTAGAATTGTTAAAATAATTTAATTAAGCATTAAGATAATTTATACTTTTTAAAGTTTTAGTTAGTTAAAATGAAGCGCACTAAATCTAAAAAGGAGTGAAAATGAGAATTTTTACAAGTTCTGTTGTGCTTGCTGCTGTTGCTGCGCTTGCACTGAGCGGCTGTGCAGAAAAGAAAGT
>WGAE01000044.1 GCA_015489185.1 Campylobacterales bacterium | reverse complement strand
GGGGTTTGAGATACTCGAGTATCGTGAATTCTGGAACGAAGCGTATGAAAAATATCGTATGAAAAAAGCTTCGATCGCGGCACGTAAACAATAATTTAAATATTTTTGCGATATTGTTTAATATAGTTAAATATATTTAATCAAGGAGCGATCATGGCGAAATTTATCGTTTTGCATGATGTCGCGATTCTGGACCGGGGTCCGGGGGAAGAGAATCGGTTTGTCGCGATCGACGGGGTGGAGGTGGATGAGTACGGTGCGCTTTCGCCGAAAAGTTTGCAGGCTGCCAAAAAAGCGCTCTGGGCGGAGGCGGTACGCAAAGGTGCGACGCGTATTCCTGAAAGTTTGTGTGTGGATATTGACAGCGGAGGAGTGGAAGCGAGCGATGACATGATCGTCGCGTACAACGGCGGCGATATTGTCTATACGTCGCTGCACAGCGGATTTGCGATTGAGAAGTTTATGATTATGAACTATCTTTTGCTTCCCGCGACACAGTTTCAGGTACCGCGTATTGCGTTGAACGGAAAGTATCCGGCGGCGTCGGCGGATGATGTGCTGGAGCGAGCGGAGGAGATTGTGCGGATGATTCCCTCTCCGACACGTGCCCAGGCGCGCGCGGTGGTCGATATGATTTTGCGGGAGAGTCGTATCGCATGGTTTTCCGCCAGCGCGGAAGATGCCGTATTGCGACAACTGGTCTGAGGCAAACGATGCGCAGAGCCAAAATCGTCGTCACACTCGGTCCCGCTACGGCAAATGAAGCGATGATCGAAGCGTTGATTCAAAACGGGGTCAATGTCTTTCGTCTCAACTTCTCACACGGAGATCACAAACTGCACGCCCGAAATATTGAAATGATTCGCCACGCCTCTGCCCGTCTGGGAAAAGAGGTGGCGATTTTGCAGGATATTTCGGGTCCGAAAGTGCGTATCGGAAAGATTGACGGTGTGTTGAAACTGCACAAGGGGGATACGCTGGTGCTTTCCAAAACACCGGATACGACCGATACACATGTGGTGGAGATCTCTTATCCGGATATTATCGATATGGTCTCCGAGGGAGATGAAGTTTATTTTAGTGACGGAACGATTCGCAGTGTGGTGATTGCCAGGGAGAGTGGACGACTTATCCTGAAGCTTTTGACCGACGGGGAGCTGACATCACACAAAGGGGTCAACTTTCCACACACCAAAATCGCTATCTCTGCCGTCACACCCAAAGATGAACGGGATCTGGCATTTGGTGCGAAACACGGAATCGATATTGTTGCGCTTTCATTTGTCCAAAACAAAGATGATATTCAAAAAGCACGGGAGATTATGCGAAAAGAGGGCTTTTCACCGATGGTGATCGCCAAGATCGAGACCGCCACGGCGATGGAGAATCTTGAAGAGATACTGGATGTAAGTGACGGGGTGATGGTGGCGCGGGGCGACCTGGGTGCGGAGTTTGGTGTAACGAAACTGCCCCGCATCCAGAAACGGATTATCGCCGAAGCCAACAGACGCAACAAACCCTCCGTCACCGCCACGCAGATGCTGACATCGATGAAAGAGAACCCCTTCCCGACACGTGCCGAAGTGAGCGATATCGCCAATGCGGTCTACGACGGTACCGATGCGGTGATGCTCAGCGACGAGACCGCGGTGGGGAAATATCCTCTTGAAGCGGTGCAGGTTTTGCATGACACGATCAAAGATGTTGAAAAAGAGTATCCATATTTTAAAGATTTCAAACCCGAAAACAGTTCCGATGCCGTTGCGAAAGCAGCGGTGCAACTGGCTTTTGATTTGAAAAAAGAGGCGCTGGTCGCCTTTACAACCTCCGGATACAGTGCCAGAGCGCTTTCACGTTACCGTCCCGGTGTCAATATCTACGCCGTTTCCCATTCGCTTGCGACCCATCGTAAACTGAGTATTGTCTGGGGTGTGCGTCCGCTTTTTGTGATGCAAGAGAGTGACAATCCGAGTAAACTGCTCTACAAATTTGTTAAAAAATTGCTTGATGAAAACCGCATTCATCCCGACAAGCGCTATATTGTCACAATGGGAAGCGCCAGCGGTAAAGCAGGTACAACCAACCTGATCAGACTACTCGACAAAGAGGGGATGGCATCGGTACTGCGCTATCGCTTCTGACTCAAAACGCAAAAAGCAGGTAGAGTACGCCGGTGACAAAGAGCGTGACGGCGATTGTTCTGGAGGCGTCCAAAACGACCAGAAAAAAGGCGGTGACGATCAGAAGCGCGCCGCGCAGGAGGGTTTTGAGCATCGCGCGCTCTTTTTCGACGAGCAGATTCAGACTGTCGGGGTTCATATGCACCTGCAGGGCGTTTTCGCTCAGATCGGTGACGATCTTTTTGAGGCGTCTGACGGTAAGCGGCATTCCAGTAACTTCATGACGCAACAGACGCAGCAAGCGTTCGTTGCCGCCGAGTGCCTGCGGAATGTAGCGTTGCAGAATAGGCAAAATGTCTTTGACACCGTTGAAATTTTCGATGTAAGTCGTGCCGAGTCCTTCGATGATGGCGCTGGCACGCAGCATGTAGATCGCTTCCTGCGGTAGTTTGAACGGGAGATCTTTCATCGAGGCGAGCAGATCGAAGGCGAGTTTTTGCATCGATGCGGCATCGAGATTTTCATCACCGAAGATATCAAACATCCGCTCCGCGAGTTCTTGCATCTGTGCGTCGGGCGCGTCGTGGGCGACGATACCCAAACGTTTACAGGCGGTGATATAGAGTTCAAAATCTCTTTCGTTTGCCGATTTGATCAGTTCAATGATGGCGATACGGGTGAGGTTGGGGATCTTTTTGACCATTCCGAAATCAAGCAGCACCAGATTGCCCGCATCGTCGATCAGCAGGTTTCCGGGGTGCGGATCGGCGTGGAAATAGCCGTTGATCAGCATCTGTTCGGTATAGAAGTAGATCAGCTTTTCCATAATCTTTTCGAAACTGACGCCAAGTTTTGCCAGATGCGCTTTGTCGTCGAAACGATACCCCTCCTCAAAACTCATCACAAGAGCGTCTTCACTGCAGTACTCGACAAAGGGGCGGGGGAAGAGGACACCGCTTTTTGCGTAGGTGCGTGAGAAGTTCTGCAGGTTTTCCAGCTCTTTGGTAAAGTCCACCTCCTGTGTGATCATGATCGCAAACTCTTCGATCACCGCTTCGACGGAATTTTTGGTGTAGTAGGAGAAGAGAGGACGAAACAGGCGG
>WGAE01000043.1 GCA_015489185.1 Campylobacterales bacterium | reverse complement strand
GTACCTGATGATGCAAACTTGACCAAACGGTTTGTCGCAAAAATGTGGCAGCGGTTCGATCGTGTCTATAAAGGGTTCGATCGACGCCCCAGATTTCCGATGGCGGCGTATCTGCGGGTACTTCAGGATATCTATCTGCTCACAGGCGATGATAAAGCGCGTCAAATGGTTTACGATACACTTGAAGCGATGGCGATGGGCGGCATCTACGATCAGATTGAAGGAGGATTTTTCCGCTATACGACTGATCAGGACTGGGTAGTACCCCATTTTGAAAAGATGCTCTATACCAATGCCGAGTTGATTCCCGTCTATGTGCGTGCCTTTCTTGTTACGGGCAACCCGCTTTTTAAAAAGGTTGTTACGGAGACGATCGCGATGTATCATCGACAGCTTGAAGAGAATCATCTCTTTTTCGGCGCGACCGATGCGGACAGTGAAGGCGGGGAGGGGAGGTATTTTCTTTATGCTTACGACGAAGTAAAAAAGCGTATGCACGTACTCGATTTGAATGCGTCACAAAAAGAGGCGCTGCTTGAGTATTTCGACATCACCGATCCGGGGAACGTGCGTGAAGATTTGAGTAACGTACAGTTTCATACCGGTTTTGACAAAGTACCGGCAGGCGTAGTTGCGCTGAAAAAACTGCTTGCAAAGATGCGCGGTGAGCGTACGTTTCCGTTTATCGACAAAAAGATTATCACTTCATGGAACGCGATGATGATCAAAGCGTTGCTTCGTGCGTCGGTACTCGATAAAAAGTATCTGAACGAAGGGTTAGCGTCACTGGAGGCGCTGCTTCACAAAAATTACAAAGACGGCACACTTTATCACTATACCATCGGTTTTAGCCGTCCGAAGCATATTGCGTTTCTGGAGGATTACGCCTTTTTGATCGATGCGGTTTTGGAAGCGTATGCGCAAACGTATGGTAATAAGTATCTGACGCTGGCAGAGGAACTGGCAACGGAGGCAAAACAGAAGTTTTATAAAAACGGGCAGTGGTATCTGAACCAAGATCTGCCGCCGGTGACGGGACGCTATTTTGACAAATATTACACAACACCGCTTGCACAGATGTTCGAAAATCTGCTGACGCTCGCCGCTTTGACGTATGACCTGCAACGTTTCAACGAAGTCAAAAAGATGATTGCGGATGAGAAAGCAAAGATATTACGTGCGTTCGACGACTCACCGGAGGCGGTGCGTTTGCTGATTCGTCTTGCGTACGGCGATATTATCCTCAAATCTGCCAAAACGCAGTTACTCAATGCCAGAGCGCAGATTGCCAAAGTGCGTTATCCCTTTTTATTGACCAAACCGGAAAAGACGAAGCAGTATCTGCTTTGCGATATGCAAACCTGTTTCTTTTACGACAAAAATTTGACAAACGTGCTTGCACAAATAGATACGGCAACATACAGAGAGAAAACGCGTGGAAAGCAAGATATAAAAAGATTCAGTAAACCGGGAGTAAAATAAAAAATGAGAGGGACCTTAAAGGAGGCGAAAAAGGTACCCTCTCTCAGACTGTGATGAATGACTTTCTTGGCTGCCTGCCACTCTCTTATCGAGTGACAACGTAATCATAACAAATTAGGAGTAAAATTATCCTTTTAATTTTTAGTTAAATTTTTTATTTAAGATAAAAATTATCTTGTTAAGATTTCAATGATTTTATCAACTCTTTCAATTCTTCAATATCTTTTTTTGTGGCAAGCCCCATCTCTTCGACGACCGCTTTTACCTTTTCTTTAAATTTTTCTTCTATATCGTTTTTTTCGGCTTCGGCTTTCTGTTTGGCATCGTCAACCGTTTTGAGGATATCCTCTTTAGAAGCATTTGCTTTTTGGAAGATTTCGTTGAATTCGTCGGAGAATTTATCTTTGATCAGCAGCATGACGCCAAGGGCTTTATATAAAAGCTCCTTGTCGTCGTTTGGAGTGGTGTTGTTGTGCTCTTGTGCCATAGTTTATTCGGCGTAGCAAAATTTGTATCCGCGTCTGCGGATCGTCTCGATACACTTAATACCGAGGTTTTTGTCCAGTTTCTGCCGAATCGCGTTGATCGATGTTTCGACCACGTTCGGCGTGATAAACTCAGGCTCTTCCCAGATGGCGTTTAGTAGACGATCTTTGGATATGACCTGATTTTTATGCTCTGCAAGGTACACGAGAATGTCAAAAGGTTTGCCCTTGATTTCGATCTCTTTATCTTTGTAGGAGGTGCGCTCCTGACTGATGTCGATCGTCAGTTTACCGATTTTGATACGGTTGTCGATCGTACGTCTGAGTTTCGCTTCGACACGCGCACAGATAATATCCGTATCGAAAGGCTCTTTGATGAAATCGTCCGCACCCGTTTTAAGAAACGCGATTTCCGTCTCTTTGTCGTCGATGACGGAGAGGACGATCAGCGGAACCTTCAGCTGTTTGGATATCTTCGCGATGAATTTTTTGGTTTTGTTAAATTCGAGATCGTAATCGAGCAGAATGAGATCGTAATTTCTGAATCTCAGGAAGTTCGAGCTATCGTCAATATCGTAAGATTCGTCTACAATAACCCGTAAATTTGTTGCGATTGATCGGGAGAGATCTTCCCCGACACCTATTGCTAAAATTCTCATTTCGGTCCTTAGCTAATTTTTTCTTAAAGTTCAAGCAGCAAATTTAGCAGAAGTTTCTTTAAAATACCATTTATTATGGAGTTTAATATTTAAAATCAACCACTTTTGTGTCCGAAACGACGGTTCTGATGTAATCGATGACCTCCAGATGGTACGGATGGGTTGCATAGCGTGCCAAATCCTCTTCATTGTCAAAATCGGTGATAAGCGCCATATCGTAGGCTCTCTCACTCTCCTTGAAGTTGATTCCCACTTCCAGATGACGGATAAAATCGATTTGATCTTTCAGTGAAAGCAGCTTATTGCGTAGTGTATCTATGACATCGTCTTTTTTCTCTTTGAGTTTAAAGAAAACAATATGTTTCACCATTTTGATAACTCCTTCTTATATATTTGATATTGAACCTTAAAGCGGTATATCAGGCGTATTGTCCGACATTGTAACATATTTTTCAAATTTTCGTGCCGCTTCACGCCTGTCGATTTGATGTTTTGCGTTCCGGTAAATGTTCTCTTCGAGTTTTGTGATGATCGTGTCTATCTCTGATGATTTGCCGCTGAAAGGGAGCAACAGTTTAAGCAGCGCTTTGTCGCTACGCGCTTTTCTGATCGCGTTTTTGGTGGAAATCTCCGTTTTGTCGTGTTGCGGTCGTTTGCGCCACAAAAGCCAGAGCAGGACACTTCCGGCACCCGCCAGAAACGCGACCGCCAGCCAAATCCAGCCCAACCCTTTGGTCGGAGTGAACATAAGTAGCTCGTGTTGCGGTTTCTTTTGCAGTTGCGCCGTATGAAATGTTTGCTTCGCACCCTTGACATAGATTGGGATCGCTGCGGTTTTGGCGGTTTTGATTTTGTGCGTTTGACTGTCAAACCAGGTGAACGAGAGCGGGGGAATGGTAAAATTTCGATCTGCGATGAAAACAAATTTCTGTGTCAGGACAGAGCGTTTTTGACCGTGTTCGAACCGATCATGACGCTTTGCTTTATCGGCATAGACCGCCGCGACATCGGAGGAGATGTTGAAATCGTCGATATCTTCAATATTGCCTCTGCCGGTGACGGTGACGGTCAGATGTACCGGTTCATCCGGTTTGGTGACGTTTTTGTCGACGACGGCTTTGATCGTGTAGCTTCCAAAAAGCGTCACACCATCAGGAAGCGGCTTGACGTTGATCTTCAGTCCGTTGGAGAAGATGCTTTTCCATTTGACACGTTCAAATCGCAGGGTGTTTCTCTCTTTTGTTTTCAGCAGACCGATATCCATCCGCGCCGGTTCGATTGTCAGTTTGCCGGGTTTTTGCGGTGTGAGCAAGTAGTCCAGTCTGTAGATATGGTACCCGTTTTCGATTTTATTGGGGACATCTTTGCCCTGTTTGATCCAGAAATCATGAAACTCCGGCGGTGAAAAATTTGCCTCCGCAATCTGGATGTCGATAGGGTATTTGAAAATGAAGCTGAGACGAAACGGTTCGCCGACCCAGACCTCCTTTTGTCTGGTCTGCATTTTGAACGTAAACGGCTCTTTGACGGCGGCATGCATAAAGCTAAGTGCCGTCAGCAGCAGGATGAGTATAGATTTACCAGGGCTTTGCATTTCTCTCTCTTTCGACATTTTGGTTTTTGAAACGTAACGGAATTGTTTTGGGTTTACTGTGACGAAGTCGTTTTTCCCACTTTTTCAGCTCCTGTTCGCTCATGGATGGAGTGTGCGACCGGTTTTGCGGTTCCTGTCGCGCCTTTTGGTTTCCGCCTCTTTGCTGAGGATTCGATGATTTCTCATTTTGCTTTTTGTGCTGTTTTGGTTGCTTCTTTTGGGACTGTTTTTGTTCTTTGTTCTGCTTTTTTGCGGGATTTTGACGGTTTTTGCCTTTGTTGGGCGGCTTCTTTTTCAAATGTTTTTTGGTCAGTTCGATATTGTAGATAAGATCTGCTTCTGTTTTGATTTTGCGTGCCGTTTCATACGCCTGAAGTGCCTTGAGCCATTCTCTTTTTTGGTAGTAAGCGTTGCCGAGATTGAAGAAAATTTTATAAGCAAGTGCGGGGTTGTTTGTTTTGGCATTTTTGTATGCCTGTATTGCCGCGTCGTAACGTCCTGAGCGATAGAGTGCGTTACCGTAATCATACCATGAAGGGGCATCCTGTCTCGATTTTGCCACTTTTTCAAAGTGTCGCACACTCTCTCTGTAACGC